>NZ_JAZEZK010000019.1:0-81881 GCF_037028485.1 Acinetobacter sp. 102 | reverse complement strand
CGTCGTTGCATCAATGGTCGTGTTGCCGCCAATTGCGGTCTTAACACTATCCGCTACGCCTTGTAACTGACCACCATTCACCGCATCTTTAGAACCAGATGTTATCGCGCCATTCGCAACATTACTGATCTTATTGTTACCCGCATTGATGCCTGTCTTATTTAGACTTGGTGTGTTTGTTGTTTGTGTCACACCATCAGCATCAACAAATTTGACACCATCTTTACTTACATTTAGGCCACCAGCCGCATCTTTAATAACTAAACCACTGTTATCTAATTTACTATTCCCCGTTGAAACAGACGTGAAGTTAGGGTTATCACTGGTTGCAACGGTAATATCCTTACCGCTTTGTGTAATTGCAACATTCTTACCTGCAATAAACTTCACTTCTTGGTCTGGGGAAACCTGCGTTGAAGCATTACCTGATACGGTTCCACCAGTTGTAGCGCCAGTATTGACTTTCCAACCCTTATTCGCATTGTTCGCAACATCGCTTACAGTTTTTAATTGGTCTTCTGTTGCTGCTTGACCAGATGTGGCTGTACCACTCCAAGCCTTATTCGTTAATCCACTCACTGTACCTGTTGTACCATTAATCGTTACAGGGTTCGTTCCGGCACCACTACCGATGGTAATGTTGTTCGCTAGGCCAAGTTGAACACCGCCTGCAACTGTTGTGCTGGTGATGTTACTGTCGCCTTTAACATTAATATCACTGCCCAACGCATAGTTGTTCTTGCCTGTTGTGCCACCAAAGTTGATGCCTTTATCTGCTGTTGTTTTAGCTGCGTCTGCTGTGCTTTTTACACTCGTGATCGCACCATCAATGGTGTTCGAGCTTGTGCCACCAATGTTACTTGTGGTGATTGCACCCGTCGTTGCATCAATGGTCGTGTTGCCGCCAATTGCGGTCTTAACACTGTCTGCTACGCCTTGTAACTGACCACCATTCACCGCATCTTTAGAACCAGATGTTACCGCGCCATTCGCAACATTGCTGATCTTATTGTTACCCGCATTGATGCCTGTCTTACTGATACTTGGACTATTGGTAACAGGTGTTGTTCCATCTGCCTGTACAAAACTCAAACCATTGTTGTTAATAACTGTACCACCAGCATTAACACTATCAAATTTTACAGAGTCTGCTGTTGCAATAGTAATGCTAGTTCCTGTCCGAGAAAGCTTAATATTTTTGCCATCAATAAATTTAACTTCTGCGTCTTTACCTACGACTGCAGCAGTATCCGAATTGGTGTTTAACTTCCATGTCTGATTTTCTAAGCTAGTTGTACGATTATCAATATTCGTAATAGCATCACCAACATTCGTTTTTGTAGTACCACCTACATTATAAGTTGGGGTTGTAACTGCCCCCGTCGTTGAATTATAAGTTGAACCACCACCTAAAGCAGCAGCAGTATCAGCACCTTGCTTATCTGTTATTACTTTGAATTGTTTTAATTGAGCAACTGTTACACCATCAGAGTCTACGGCACCATCTGCCAAATTAGTTAGACGACGTTTAACATTGTTAGTGCCATCACCAACTGAAATTGTTCCTTGTGTTGTTGCCCCTACATTTGTTAAAAATGAAGAGCCTGTTTGTGCGGAAGCAACTGATTTTTGCCCTAATGCAATACTATTATCAC
Source organism: Acinetobacter sp. 102 (assembly GCF_037028485.1). Lineage (NCBI taxonomy): Bacteria > Pseudomonadati > Pseudomonadota > Gammaproteobacteria > Moraxellales > Moraxellaceae > Acinetobacter > Acinetobacter sp. 102. The sequence goes on along the minus strand of NZ_JAZEZK010000019.1, from coordinate 80,226 downwards.
CTGTGACTTTTGCCTCTGCTCCAATAGCAACACCTGACGTAACACTACTACCAGCTCCTCGCCCAATAGATACAGCATCCGTTTTTGTTGCAATAGAACCACTACCAATTGCAACAGAACCTTCTCCACTTGCTAACGATGTACTACCTATAGCCAAGGCATTATTTGCTAGTGCAGCTGTTGCAGTACCAATAGCAATCGCACGCTGTCCTAATGTGACTGACCCGCCGTGTCCTAAAGATTGATATAATGCATTCGCTTGTTCTGCTGTTAAAGTTTGTCCGTTGTATGATCCACCAGTAATCGCACCAACTGTACCTGTCGTTGCATTACCAGTTCCAGCAGCCTGATTAATTGTTATTGCAACACCATCCACTGTTCCAGTTAGCGTACCGGCAGTCCCTCCTAGGGTATCTTTTACTGTATTAGAACCATTAAAAACTCGAGAACCGACCGTTTTATTAGTTATTGTACCTTGCCCTAAAGACGTTGCTAATTGAATAGGTGCATTTGTACCGCTTGTAACATTCGTTGCACCATTACCAATAGATAAACTTTGTTGTCCCAATGCGGCACCACGGACACCAACCACTGCTGCACCTTGTTCTGTTGCACCAGAGAAGGCCCCTATAGTCATCCCTTCATCTTTTAACGATTGAGAACCACCACCAAAAGCAATTGCGTCCCGCCCAGATGCTTTCGTTTGCCCAACAGTTTGATATGCTGCCCCAGCTTGGCCAGCAACTACAGAAGCATTATCAATATCAGGTGAACCAATCGCAATACCACGATAACCTGTAGCTGTTGCTGAATGGCCAATAGCAAGAGCACCAGTTCCTGTTGCTGCAGCTACATTACCTATAGCTTGAGCATAATCTGCAGTTGCAGCAGATTGACGACCAATTGATAAAGATGTATTTCCTGTCGATAAAGCCGCGGCACCTATTGCTACTGCAGCAACATTATTTGCAGTTGCGTATGTCCCTATAGCAGTAGCTAATCCCTGATTTGCATTTCCAGCAGAAGCACCTGTACCAATCGCAGTATTACCACCAGATGTAGTATCAAAAGTTACTCTGCTGTTACTAGTACTAGTATTATATGGATTGGATCTATCCGCAATTACAGAGTCCTTTGCTCCAGCAATACTAGAACATCCTATTGCTACTCCATTTGTAGTAGTCGCAGATGCTGTACAAGTATTAATATTAGTGATATTAGCCCCGCTTTTAGTCGGGGTTCCACTAACTTCAGTACCTGCATAAGTCAAAGTAGGTGTAACAACTGTAATTAGTGCTAGTGATAAACTCTTTAAATTTATTGTTTCCGAGTGGCTCTTTTCATTAGACTCCTCTAGATTAGAAACCTCCCCAACCTTGCCATTATTACTACCTTTTACTTTTCCTTTCGCAAGTTCCGAAACCGCTACCCAAGCACCCAATGAGGCGTTCCATACAACCTTATAAACCTTATTCATAATATTTTTCCAAACGCAGATAAAAGTTACAACGTGTTCACTTATGTGTACAAGTCTGTCTATTAAGTTAAAGAAATGTAATTTATTACTATTAAAATAACTTTTTTAAAATGAGATGTAAATCACATTAGTACATGTTGTACATCTATCAATTCACCAATTTAAATTAAAATTTTAATTTTTATTTCTAAAATTAAATATTACAAATCAATAGTTAATTTTTAACTACAAGTAAAAAGTAAATCGCATAATCTTCACATTATGCAAATTTATATACAAAAAAAGTCGATACATGACGTAAATTGACATTCTCCTCCTAAATTTATGTTCAAATTTCGCATTAATATTTGTATCTAAATGTCAAAAATAAAAAAAGCCAGCATACATGCTGGCTTTTTTCTCAGGTATTCTACCAAGTTACATTGACACGTCTATTTGGTGCGAAACAACCAACCAATTGTGCATTTGCTTTATTACCTGCACATTGTTGATATAAATCAGTCTGGCTATTGGCTTGAATTTGGATACGATTTGCATCAATTCCTTGATTAACCAACAGCTTCGCAACAGTGTTGGCACGTTTTGATGACAATTGTTGGTTATAAGCAAATTTACCTAATGGATCTGCAAAACCTGCAACAACAATTAGACCTGTCGAATTGCTTTGTTTAATACGTTCTGCAATTGAAGCGACAGAACTAGAACCTTGTTCAATTGCACCTGCATTAAAACGATCAAATGCAAAGAACACACTTCCTGAACGTGCACCATTTACATTGGCATCATTTGGAACTTGATTATTAGCACCCCAAGCCATTAAGCCTTCACACGCTTCACCTTTCCAAGACAATCTTTCTGAAAGATACTTCTTATCGAAATCGACACGTAATTGGCAACGTAAATAGTCTTGGCTATTCGGCTGACGAATATCTAAAACATAATTCCAAGTTTTTACAAAGAAGACGCCTTCGCTAAATTGAGGATGGCCCAAAATGTGACGAATTTGATCTTTGGTCAGACCTGTGTCTAAACGTGCAACATTATCATATTCATAACGCTGTACTTGTTTTAAATAGCTTTTCTCAACCGCTGGAAACTTAATTTCTTCTTGCTGAGCCACAACTTCTTCTTGTGCAAAAGTAGTGGTTGTTGTTAAACCGACTAAAGTTGCCATCATCAAAATTTGAATATTCTTGTTCATTTCTTTACTCACAATATCTGTTGGATAAGGAGAGTCTAGGACTCTCCTTATTGAAGGCAATTAGTCAATAATTGTACTTACACCAATACGTACTAATGGGCTACCTTGGCTGCCTAAAGCAGCACCCGTTGTCAATGACCAGCGACCATTATCGGCAGTACGACGGAACGTCACACCTACTGCATTTTGATCGTTGTAGTAGGCCGCACCGACTGCCATGGTTAACTTACCTGGTACATAAGGTGCTTGCTCAAGTGCAGCTGTTGCAGCAATACCCGCAGACATTTTGTCTTCCAAATTGTCGATACGTTTGTTGGTGTCATAGAACACTTGTTGTAACTGATCACCAAGGTTGTTGATCTTGTTACCCAACTCTTGATTTGACTGGTTCAAACTTCCAATCGCATCATTAATATTGTTCTTACCTGTACCACCGATATTGTTGGTCGTAATACTGCCATCTTGATTAACAACCGTCTCACCGCCAATACTGTTCTTGATACTGTTCGAGATGTTATGGATCTGGCCACCATTCACGGCTTGGTTAGAACCCGCTTTGATTTCACCGTCCTTAACACCTTGCACCACACGATCACCATCTTTACCGGCCATATTGATACTTGTACCGCCTGTATCTTTACCAACGGTAATTTCACCATTTGGCGTCTGTTGCTGAACTAGACCAGACTTACCATTGTTGATGTTATTGATGTTGTTATTGATGTTCTGAATATCATTTGAGTTTTTATCAACTTGCTTCTGAACATCCCATAACTGACCACCATTTACAGCATCTTTAGAACCTTCTTCAACCTTACCATCAGCAACATTTTTCAGGTTTGTGCCTTTATCACCACCGCCTAAAGTCACAGAGTTTTTATCAACATTGCCATCTTTGTCTTTGTCATACTTCACAGCGTTGTCTGACAAGTCACCGATTTCTTTGCCGATTTGGTCTTTAACATCATTGATTTGCTTATCAAGCTGACCTTTATTTACCGCATCTTTTGCATCAACACCATCAGCGACATTGGTAATTTTCTTACCGCCTGCATCAATACCGTTAATTGTGATACTTGGACCACCCTTAATCGTTAAACCATTGTTATTAATAACGGTGTTGCCAGTGGTGATGCTGTCGAACTTCGCATCTTTCAACAATTCAACTTTGATACCATCTGCTGTGGTACGTGTAATGACGTTTTCACCGCTGGTCTTGTCTTCTGCTGTTGCAGCATCAGCGCCACCAACGATATTTAACTTCTCACCCAACTTACGATGTACATCTGCACCTGCATTACCTGCAAAGTTTAGACCTTTATTGGTCAGATCATTAACACCTGTAGTGACTTTGTCATCAACCGACTTGATTGCGTCATTGATGTTGTCTTTACCAGTTCCACCAATGTTATTGGTCGTGATGCTACCGTCTTTATTAACAGTCGTGTTACCACCGATGCTATTCTTGATGCTGTCAGAGATATTCTGAATCTGACCACCATTCACTGCATCTTTAGAACCATTCGCGATTGAACCATCTGCAACATTGGTAATGACTTTATTACCTGCATTGATGCCATCTTTGGTAATACTTGGACCATCTTTAATGGTTAAACCCTTGTCGTTTAATACCGTATCACCAGTCGTGATGCTGTCTAAATTAAGGTCTTTCTTAGTTGAAACTTCGTAGTTGGTACTACCATCTTTATTGGTTGTCTCTTTAACAACGATGTTGTCGCCTTCAGTCACTGTGGTTTTCGCTTTAGTTGCAGCGTCTTTCACATTGCTGATTGCATCATTGATGTTGTTTTTACCTGTACCACCAATATTGTTGGTTACTATACTGCCATCTGGATTAACCGTTGTGTTACCACCAATGCTGTTCTTGATGCTGTCAGAGATATTCTTGATCTGACCACCATTCACTGCATCTTTTGAACCTTTGGCAATTGAACCATCAGCAACATTGCTAATGACTTTATCGCCTGCATTGATGCCATCTTTGGTGATGCTCGGACCATCTTTAATGGTTACCGTCTTTATTAACAGTCGTGTTACCGCCGATGCTGTTCTTAATGCTGTCAGAAATATTCTGAATCTGACCACCATTCACTGCATCTTTTGAACCTTTGGCAATTGAACCATCAGCAACATTCGTAATGACTTTATCGCCTGCATTGATGCCATCTTTGGTGATGCTCGGACCATCTTTAATGGTTACACCCTTGTCGTTTAATACCGTGTCGCCAGTGGTGATGCTGTCGAATTTCGCATCTTTCAATAATTCAACTTTGATGCCATCTGCTGTGGTACGGGTAATCACGTTTTCACCGCTGGTCTTGTCTTCTGCAGTCGCTGCATCAGCACCACCAACGATATTTAACTTATCACCCAATTTACGATGTACATCTGCACCTGCATTACCTGCAAAGTTCAAGCCTTTGTTTTCCAACTCAGTCTTGGTGTTATCAATCTTGGTGTTCAGTTCTGTTTTGGTGTTATTGATCGTGTTGTTGAGCTCAGTCTTGGTATCTGTAATCTGATTACCCAAGTCTTTCTTTGCATCGTCTAACTTGTTGTTGGTGTCCGTGATTTGGTTACCCAAGTCTTTCTTCGCATCATCCAACTTAGTATTGGTATCAGTAATCTTGCCATCTAAACCATCTTTAACTTTGGTTAACTGGTCAACATTGACTGCATCTTTACCATTCACACCATCTGCAACATTGCTAATGACCTTATTACCTGCATTGATGCCATCTTTAGTGATGCTTGGACCATCTTTAATGATCACACCCTTGTCGTTTAATACCGTGTCGCCAGTGGTGATGCTGTCGAACTTCGCATCTTTCAACAATTCAACTTTGATACCATCTGCTGTAGTACGGGTAATCACGTTTTCACCGCTGGTTTTGTCTTCTGCAGTCGCTGCATCAGCACCACCAACGATATTTAACTTCTCACCCAACTTACGATGTACATCTGCACCTGCATTACCTGCAAAGTTTAGACCTTTATTGGTCAGATCATTAACACCTGTAGTGACTTTGTCATCTACCGACTTGATTGCATCATTGATGTTGTCTTTACCAGTTCCGCCAATATTATTGGTGCTGATGCTACCGTCTTTATTAACAGTCGTGTTACCGCCAATGCTGTTCTTAATGCTGTCAGAAATATTCTGAATCTGACCACCGTTCACTGCATCTTTTGAACCTTTGGCAATTGAACCATCTGCAACATTGCTGATAACTTTATCACCCGCATTGATGCCATCTTTAGTGATGCTCGGACCATCTTTAATGGTTACACCCTTGTCGTTTAATACCGTGTCGCCAGTGGTGATGCTGTCAAATTTCGCATCTTTCAACAATTCAACTTTGATGCCATCTGCTGTGGTACGGGTAATCACGTTTTCACCGCTGGTCTTGTCTTCTGCTGTTGCAGCATCAGCACCACCAACGATATTTAACTTCTCACCCAACTTACGATGTACATCCGCACCAGCATTACCGGCAAAGTTCAGACCTTTGTTTTCCAACTCAGTCTTAGTGTTGTCAATTTTGGTGTTAAATTCAGTTTTGGTGTTATTGATCGTGTTGTTGAGCTCAGTCTTAGTATCTGTGATCTGATTGCTGAGGCACCATCACCCGTTGCTTGTGCAACAGCACCAAATGCAGAAGCACCTTTGCCCGCAGCATTTGACATCACACCAAAAGCAGATGAAGCATCACCTGTCGCCTTAGAGGTCATACCGAAAGCCGAAGCAAATGCTCCTGTTCCTACAGCTTGAACACCAACTGCAGTAGAGCCATGATTTGCTTCAGTTGTTGGGTATTTACCAGCTTGTAACTTTCCGCCTGTGATTTCGGTGTATTTTTGGCTTAATTCAGTATCACGAGCAATTTTATCAACATCATCACCACCAATTGCAACAGATGAGTTACCGCGTGCAATTACATCTGCGCCAATTGCAATGGATTGATCACCGATTGCTTTAGTTTGATCACCAATTGCAATCGACTGATTACTATATCCAGACGCGCTACCCGTCGCACCTTTTGTTGATGCATTACGACCGATCGATACATCACCACTACCAACTGTCTCGCTTGCACTACCTACAGCAATTGCACCAGTACCTACGCCTTTTGCATTTGAGCCAACCGCGACTGCCTCTATGCCATTAGAAGTTGTATTTACACCGACAGCAATTGAGTTACGACCTTTAGCGCCATCATTCTCATAATTGCTACCTTTCGTGCCATTATCATTAATACTAACGTAATGTGTTTTTGCTTCTGCTACGGCACTTTTAAGTTGAGATACATTCACCGCATCATTATCTTTGACACCTTCTGCGATATTTGTAACTCTTAAAAATCTATCGTCTTCCCAAGCACCTTGTTCTTTACCTTGATAGTACTTAGGATCACCTTTTTTATGCCCAAAAGACACTGTAAAGTCTTCTGTTGTACTCGCTTGACCACCAATTGCAACTGAATTATCCCCATAAGCAATTGCATCATTACCAATTGCGATAGCCCCTTTACCATCAAGATTCGGTTGTCTTGACTCAGCTCTTGAGCCACTACCAATCGCAATTGAACCTCTACCTGTTGACTGCACATCATTACCCACTGCAATAGCAAAATCACTATTTGCACAAGATTGGGTATTGCCCCCACCTACAATTACAGAGCCAGAATTATTACATTTATTCGGTGTGCTACTTCCATTCCCCAGTACTGTCCCTGCAAGTGCATTTGAAGAGAAAGTAACAGCCCCAACTAAAACTGCAGCAGATAAATTGAGAACTTTTGATTTGGTTTTTGTTTTGCTTTTTGCGAGTTCTGATGTTGCAACCCATGCGCCAATCGATGCATTCCAAACCACTTTATATACTTTATTCATAAAAATTCTCAGATAATTACTACAGTTATTGATGGTCTAAAAATGCCAATGAGCATTTTTAGTTCGGTGCTAAAAAAAGAGTCGCGGATGCTAATAAAACCAAGGAAATTGGTAAAGTATGAATAAACATTTTTATCTATAAAGTGAGATATATTTCTCATATTCACAAAACAAACAATTGATTAAATATTTGATTAAAATAATAAAAATAATTATTTGTTTCATTTTGTTTTTATTGTGTTTTATTTTATAAAGAACATGAAAAATAGAGTAATTACTCTTTAATGTATTAATAAATAATATTCAATACCTCAAACACCCATTAATTATTGGAATAAATAATTAAAACCATATTTGTTAGAATAAATACAGATTGATATATAAGTTGTTAATTTTACTTAAAAGTATAAAAAGCTTTGATTTTAGAATTCAGACAGTAAATCAGGTATGATTGCCTTTACCTCAAAACAGTTTTTTTAAACCTTATGAGTCAGACATTAAACACATTAAGAAAACAACTCCGTTCAAAAAGAAGACAACTCTCTCATTACGAACAAAAGAAAGCTGAACAACGTGTTTTGGTTCAACTTAGACAATTTACTCGATTTAAATCCGCATCAAAAATTGGACTTTATTTACATGCCTTTGGTGAAGTACATACCGATCAACTGTTAAAGCTTTGTTTTAGGCAAAATAAACAAGTTTATTTGCCCATGATTTGTAATATGAATCAGCATTTAGTTTGGGTAAAAGTGAGCTCGAGACAATATTTAAATAAGAGATTTTCCCATCACCCCCTGGGAATGAAAGAGCCGATGGCAAGTCGTGGCAAACATGTTTCATATTTAGACTTACTCATTATGCCTTTACTGGCTTGTGATCAGTTTGGAACACGTATTGGCATGGGCGGCGGCTATTATGATCGAACCTTGGCATCAGCCAAACATCGTCCTTACCGTCTTGGCCTTGCTCACACATTTCAATATGTTGACACCCCACTATTAAGGCAGAAATGGGACCAACCATTAAATGCCTTACTTTGCCCTAAAAAGTTTTATTATTTCATGCCTTAGCATGCTTTTTTTCTTATTTCCGCAATGAATCTTGAGTAATTTAGTCTTTTTTTTATATTTTCTAATCCTACCCCCTTGTATTTTTTCAAATGCACATCACTATAAAAAACATGGCAACACCGTTGTCACTCATTAGGAGTGCCCATGTCTGAATATATCTTAAACAATGAAACTAGCTTAGAGCCACAGGTTCCAAGTGTATTACCACTATTAGCGTTACGTGATGTTGTGGTGTATCCACACATGCAAATCGCGCTATTCGTGGGTCGTGAAAAATCGATCAATGCAGTGGATGTGGCTCGTAACAGTGACAATTTAGTATTTGTAGTTGCGCAAAAAGATTCGCTCACAGAAGAAATTGATCACGATAATCTCTATCAATATGGAACCGTGGCTAAGATCGTACAAGTAGTCAATCATGAAAATGATGAAAACTGCATTAAAGTACTTATTGAAGGTCTACATCGTTCTAAGTTAGAACGCATTATTGACGGAGAAGAATACTTAACAGCTGAACATCATTTAAGCCCAATGACATTACCTTTGGACGAAGAGACCCAAGAGACTCGCTTAAATGAATTACGTACCCTATTCGCTCAATATGCAGAAGCGAAACTACGTAATGCACGTGAACTCGTTGCAGCAGCAAACAAAATCGAAGACTTATTGCAATTGATGTTCTTCGTTGCAACTCGTGTACCTTTAAATATTGAAGTGAAACAAAAATTTTTAGAGCACGACGAGTTTGAAGATCACTTACAAGAGTTAATGAGCTATTTGATGAATCAATCTGCTGAACAGCAAATTGAGCAAACGCTGCATGACAGTGTAAAACGCCAAATGGAAAAGAACCAACGTGAATACTTTCTAAATGAAAAAATGAAGGTCATTCAACGTGAACTTTCCGATATGAATGGCGGTGCGGAAGATGACGTTGCAGAAATTGAAAAACGTCTTGCGGAAGCAGATTTACCTGAGCACGTACGTAAAAAAGCTGAAGCTGAGTTTCGTAAGCTGAAAGCGATGCAACCTGCTTCAAGCGAAGCTGCTGTTGTTCGCAACTATCTAGAAGTTATTTTAGATACGCCTTGGAATAAAGCCAGCAAGGTCAGTATTAACCTTGCGAAAGCACAGGAAATTCTTGATACAGATCATTACGGCTTAGATGACGTAAAAGATCGTATTGTTGAATACTTGGCAGTTCAGTCTCGTGTTAAAAAACTCAAAGGTCCGATCCTATGTTTGGTTGGTCCTCCAGGTGTTGGTAAGACTTCACTCGGTGAATCAGTTGCAAAAGCAACAGGTCGTGAGTTTGTCCGTATGGCACTCGGTGGTGTACGTGATGAAGCCGAGATTCGTGGTCACCGTCGTACTTATATTGGTGCGATGCCAGGTAAGATCGTGCAGTCATTGACGAAAGTCGGTGTCAAGAACCCATTGTTCTTACTCGATGAAATCGACAAGATGGCACAAGATTACCGTGGTGATCCTGCTTCAGCGTTGCTTGAAGTACTTGATCCATCACAAAACAGCAAGTTCAATGACCATTATTTAGATCTTGACCTTGACCTTTCAGAAGTGATGTTCATCTGTACTGCAAACAGCATGAATATTCCTGAGGCCTTGCTGGATCGTATGGAAGTCATTCGTCTTCCGGGTTATACCGAAGATGAAAAAGTGAATATTGCTGAACGTTACCTTGTTCCAAAAGCGATCAAGAACAATGGTTTACGTGCAAAAGAATTGACTGTTCACGAAGAGGCAATCCGCGACATCGTACAACGTTATACACGTGAAGCGGGTGTTCGTAGTTTAGAGCGTGAAGTGTCTAAAATTGCCCGTAAAGTCGTGAAAGAAGCGGTGAGCAAGAAGTCTAAAAACTTACAGATTGACGTGACTTCAGCCAATCTTCCTGAATACTTAGGTCCACATAAGTTTGACTTCGGTATTGCAGAAGATGAAGCACAAGTGGGTCGTGTTAATGGCTTGGCTTGGACCTCTGTCGGTGGTGAATTACTTACCATTGAAGTTGCAGCAGTCAAAGGTAAAGGTAAATTCATTACTACTGGTTCACTTGGTGATGTAATGAAGGAATCAATTACCGCTGCGATGACTGTAGTACGTACGCGTGCTGATGAATTGGGAATTGAAGCATCACGTTTTGAAGAAACAGATGTGCATGTTCACTTGCCTGAAGGCGCAACGCCAAAAGATGGTCCATCTGCTGGTTTAGCCCTGACCACTGCCCTTGTGTCGGCATTTACAGGTATTCCGATTCGTCCAGATATCGCGATGACAGGTGAAACCAGTTTAGGTGGTCGCGCGATGCGTATTGGTGGCTTAAAAGAGAAACTTCTTGCGGCTCACCGTGGTGGAATCAAACTGGTGTTTATTCCACAAGATAACGTCCGTGATTTGGCTGAAATTCCTGACAATGTCAAAGAAGGATTAGAAATCAAAGCAGTGAAAAGCATTGATGAAATTCTACCTTTAGCACTGACAGATACACCAAAGCCTTTGCCAAAGACACCGATTGTAAAACCAGTCGAAGAAGCAAAAGCAGCACGTCACTAATCAGTAAATGATTGGACATAAAAGAGAGCTTCGGCTCTCTTTTTTTGTTACACAATATGGTTGAAAAATAACCAACATGCGGCATAATAAAATAGAGTCGATAAAAACAAAGGCTAAATTTGACTCATGAACTCATTTTAGCGCCATCCGAACTCCAGACGGATGGCACTTTGATCGCAGCTCATACGCGTTTTGAGCTGCGTTTTTTATGACTATGCTACAACTGCTTTTTGTATTTTTTATGACTAGATAAACCATACTTACCTGCATGTAACAAAGAACAGCGTTTATAATAGGGCTCATTTCCTCAAGCACACACGCCTATGAAAATCCGCATTCTCACCATTGGTCAAAAAATGCCTGCTTGGGTGTTAACTGGATTTGAAGACTATTTCAAACGTATCCAGCCCTTTGTACAAACACAGGTGATTGAGCTTCCAATGGCAAAGCGTGGCAAAAATGACTCTGAGGCAGATATTTTGAAATACTGTCAAATTGAAGGTGAAAGTATTCTAAATGCACTCAAATCCAATGAAACCTTGATTGCTTTAGAAGTAAATGGTCGTGAGCTGAGTACGGAAAAGTTAGCTGATACGATGAAACAATGGATGCTTGAAGGCAATGATATTGCGATTGCAATTGGTGGTCCTGATGGGCATTCCGATGCTGTTCGTAAAGCTGCTGCTTGGCATTGGTCATTGTCAAAACTGACCATGCCGCACCCAATGGTACGTATTCTACTGATTGAGCAACTTTATCGTGCCATGAGTATTAATCATAACCACCCGTACCATCGTGCTTAAAACTGTTCTAATTTTAGAACAACATGTTGAAATTTAAGGGCTATCACTGCAGTACTGAATTTGTCAGGATAATGGTGTATTCCCTTTCAGGTGTTTATTTATGGATCTGCAAACTTTACCCGGATTATTTATTTCTCATGGTTCGCCCATGCTGGCACTTGATCCAGAGCAAGTGGGTCCTGCACTGCATCGTCTGGGCAGTAACTTGCCGAAACCACAGGCCATTGTGGTGATGTCAGCGCACTGGGAAAGCCAAGCCTTAGAAGTCAACACTTCAACACGCCCAGAAACGTGGCATGACTTCCGTGGCTTTCCGCCTGAATTATATGACATTCGTTACCCTGCGGCAGGCGCACCAAAACTGGCAGAAGAAATCCTCTCGCGCTTTGCAACAGCGGGTATTTCTGCACATGCCAATAGTACCCGTCCACGCGATCATGGCGTCTGGATGCCGCTTTTGCACATGTATCCAGATGCAGATATCCCAGTGATTGAGATTTCACTCCCCCTTTATATGAGTGCTGATGACATTTACCATGTTGGAGAAGTACTCTCACCTTTACGAGAGCAACAAATTCTGTTGATCGGTTCAGGTAGTATTACTCACAATCTGGCTGAATTGTCATGGCATGCTGATGCCGATGTACCCGCATGGGCCAGTACTTTCCGTAATACAGTGGTCAGTAAACTCAGTCATCAAGATTACGATGCGGTACTAGATTGGCCATCTTTGCCTTATATTGAGCGTAATCACCCGAGCCTTGAGCACCTTGCGCCACTATTCTTTGCAATGGGTACAGGTCATCGTTTCAATATTGTACATAGCAGCTTCTCGATGGGCTCGTTGGGTATGGATATTTATCGTTTTGATTAAATAACCAACTACATCACATAAAAATAAAATGGGCTTGCTCAAAATAACGGCAAGCCTATAAATCTGCTATATTTTTCCAAAATTTTACAAATAGAAACATTTAACAAACTTAATTGCTAAAAGGATGACATGTTCTCTTTTTAAGAATCCTTTAAGCTTATGTCTGTTATTTATTTATCGTTGTTTTGAATATGAAAATCAAATATTTAGTTCTTGCATTACTTCCGCTTTCTTTAATGGCGTGCCAAACTGTGCAAAATGTAACTGATAATGTAATTTCTCAAATTAATACAACTGCTGCAAAAAACCTAACTGAATATAATTGGACCTACCAAGGTTCTAAAGCATCTAAACCTTTAGTGTTATCTTTTAACGCTGACCAAAAACTTGCAATCCAAACTGGCTGTAACAACCAAGGCGGTACTTGGGCTGTTGAAAACAACAAGATTGTAACGTCCCCGCTTGTATCAACAATGATGGCTTGTGCTGATGATTTAATGCAGCAAGAGCGCTTATCTGCTGACATCTTCAGCGAGAAAAAAGTACCATTTGAAATCAGCACAGTAAATGGTCAAGCAATTTTGACTGTTACTGATGCCAAAGGTCAAAAGCATGTATTTACAGGTGCAAAAGTGGCAAATAGCAACGTATTAACTAACTACACTTGGTCATATCAACCTGCTAATACTAAACGTCCAATCGTATTAAGCTTCTTAGCCAATGATCGCTTATCTGTAGACACAGGTTGCAACCGTTTAAATACATCATGGAAAATTGAAAATGGTTTAATCGCTACAGGTGATGGTGCATCAACCATGATGGCATGTGAACCAGCATTGATGGCGCAAGAAAAATTCGCGGGTGATCTTCTACAAAAACGTCAAATCGCGTTTGAAGTAAATACAGCCAACCCAGAGCAACCAACATTGGTAATCGCGGATGCTAAAGGTCAAAAATATACTTTCGTTGGTAAAATGACCCCAGAAGCAAAATACCAGTCTGAAGGTAAAACAGTTTTCTTAGAAATTTCACCTGAAACTAAATCTTGCACAGGCGTGGCACCACAAACTTGTATGCAAGTTCGTGAAATCAAATATGATGACAAAGGTTTAAAAACTTACGCAGATAAAAACTGGTCATTGTACTACGGTCAAATCGAAGGTTTTGAACACAACCCACAACAACGTGTGATTGTACGTGTTAAACGTTTTGACATTAAAAACCCTGCTGCTGACCAATCAAGCATTGCAGACGTACTCGATATGGTTGTTGAGCAAGAGATTGTGAAAAAACCATAATTTCATTCAGAAATAAAAAAATCCGATGCTTTGTCATCGGATTTTTTATGGGAAGCCCCCTCTTTATTAAAGAGGGATTTCGTACGATTTTTAATAAATACCCTGCGCTAAAATTGCATCAGCAACTTTTACAAAACCTGCAATATTCGCCCCATCAACATAGTTAATTGAGCCATCTTCCTGAGTCCCGTATTTGACACAGTTACGATGGATCTCTTTCATAATCGCATGTAAGCGCTCATCAACCTGTTCAAATGACCAACCCAAGCGATTGGCATTCTGCGACATTTCCAAACCTGAAGTTGCTACCCCACCTGCATTCGATGCTTTACCTGGTGCATACAGGATTTTCGCTGCAATAAATTTTTCAACCGCTTCAAGTGTAGATGGCATATTCGCGCCTTCTGCTACGCAAATCACGCCATTCGACAATAACGTTACTGCATCTTCAGCATTCAGCTCATTTTGTGTTGCACAAGGTAGAGCAATATCGATTGGGATATGCCACGGCGTTTTGCCTTCGAAATATTCAAAACCATGCTTTGATGCAAATTCTGACATCCGACCACGTTGAACATTTTTCAATTCCATCACTTCATCGAGCAAAGCCTTAGTGAAGCCATTCTTTAAATAGACCGTACCATTTGAATCAGACAAAGTCACAACTTTAGCGCCTAAGAACATCGCTTTTTCTGCGGCATATTGCGCCACATTGCCTGAACCTGAAATCGATACGGTTTTATTGGAAAAACTATCGCCACGAGTTTTCAGCATTTCCTCTGCAAAATACACTGTGCCATAGCCTGTTGCTTCAGGGCGAGCCAATGAACCGCCAAATGAAATCCCTTTACCTGTAAATACGCAAGATGTGTCGTTACTTAACTTTTTCATCATGCCTGTCATATAGCCAACTTCTCGACCACCCACCCCAATATCCCCAGCAGGAATATCGGTATTTGAGCCTAGATGACGGTATAGCTCCAGCATCAAAGCTTGGCAGAAGCGCATGATTTCTGCTTCAGATTTACCTTTAGGGTCAAAATCCGAACCGCCTTTACCACCGCCCATTGGCAGAGTAGTTAGCGCATTTTTAAAGGTTTGCTCAAAGCCTAAAAACTTTAAAATGGACAAATTCACAGAAGGATGGAAACGCATTCCCCCTTTGTATGGACCAATTGCAGAGTTGTATTGAACGCGGAAACCACGATTGACATGGGTCTGACCTTGGTCATCCATCCACGATACACGGAATTGAATCGCTCGCTCAGGTTCAACCAGTCTTTCTAGCAAGCCATATTGAGCATATTTCGGATTTTTCTCAATGAATGGCCACAAGCTGGTCATCACTTCTTCGACCGCTTGCAAAAATTCAGGTTGATATGGATCTCTAGCTTTAACATAATCCAGAAAGTCATTTAAGCTATTGTATTTCAACATTCACCCCCGAGCTTGTGATTTATCTTGGTGCTAAAAATGCACCAAAATAGAGTTTCCATCTATTAAATACAGATTACTATTTCATCACAATATTATTTTTAAGCTTAACTATTTTTATTAATTAAAATCATTTACTTATGTTAATAAATATTCATTATTTATATAATAAATGAAGGTCAAAAATGTAGAAAAAGTCACATTCCAACAGGAAAGCAGATTTATCTGAAAACTTAATTGCACTAAAAAACATCAATAAAAGCACTATTTATAAGCACAACCTATTTTCAACGCTACGGATATTTTTCGATTGCTTCGCCGCGATAAATCATTATTTGCTATACTAAGCTCCCTGTTTTTTTGCTTCATCTTCGATACATGTCCCCAACTGCACAACATGCGCTTATTGTCCAAATTGACCAACTGTTACCACAAACACAATGTGGTTTATGCGGGCATCGTGATGGCTGCTTACCTTATGCAAAATCGATTGCAGAGGGTGAGGAAGCCAATAAATGTGTGCCTGGTGGACAACCTGTTGCAGATGCACTGGCAGCCTTGTTAGAACGCCCGCAACTCAAAGCTGAACCCAGCGTTTGGGATATTCAACTGGATGGTCGACCACAACGGATCAAAGCTGTGATTCGTGAAGATGAATGTATTGGCTGTACCAAATGTATTAGTGCCTGCCCTGTCGATGCGATTATTGGTAGTGGAAAATTAATGCACAGTATTTTGACTGACCTGTGTACGGGTTGTGAGTTATGCATTCCACCTTGTCCAGTCGACTGCATTGATCTGGTTGAAGATACCCAACCTTTACCCACCACAACGCAACGTACGGCTGAACAGGATGATTTAAGACATCGTTATTACGCGCATATCCAACGTGAAGAAAAACGTCGCTTGAGCCGTAAAGGGCCAATTGTACGTGCTGAAATTGATGTGGAGTTTTTCGCCCAATTTTCTCAGGCGCTCAATAATGTCCCCGTGATAACCTTGGCGGATAAGCCGAAAGAAAACACCACACTCGATGCGAAAACAACAATCGAACTTGCAAAAGTACGCACCCAGATTAAAAAACTTGAAAAACAACTCAGTGTTCGTGCTGATGAATCAAAGCAAGCCCAATTAATTGCTTTACAACAACGTCTAACTGAGTTGCAGGAGGTCTAAATGTCCGTAAAAAATATGACTAAAAAGCAGATCCAGACCTTTTTTGAACGTTTACGTGAACAGAGACCACATCCTCAGACCGAGCTGAACTATTCCTCTCCTTTTGAGCTACTGATTGCAGTATTGCTGTCTGCTCAAGCAACTGATGTCAGCGTCAACAAAGCCACGGATAAACTCTATCCTGATGCCAATACCGCTCAAGCCATTTTAGACCTCGGAATTGATGGTTTAAAATCATATATCAAGACCATTGGCTTATATAATTCTAAAGCTGAAAACGTGATTAAAACCTGCCGAATTTTGGTGGATCAATATCAAGGTCAAATTCCAGAAACACGTAAAGAATTGGAAGCCCTCCCCGGTGTAGGACGTAAAACGGCGAACGTGGTACTGAATACTGCTTTTGGTCAGCCGACCATGGCCGTTGATACGCACATTTTTCGTGTCGGTAACCGCACTGGTTTAGCTGTTGGAAAAAATGTTTTAGAAGTAGAAGATCGCTTGATTAAAGTAATTCCGAAAGAATTTATTATTGATGCCCATCACTGGCTGATCTTACATGGTCGTTATTGCTGTATCGCACGTAAACCGAAATGTGGTGAATGTATCGTTGCAGATGTCTGTAACTGGCCAGATCGGTTTGAATTTGGTGCAAGCAAACCAATCGCAATAAAAAACCTCAGTTAATCCTGAGGTTTTTTTTGCTGTTGCAGTTTTGGATGTAATTGGCGAGCTTTACCATTTTTTCTATTTTCCAAGGCTTGTTGCTGTTGCACATGACGCAGCATTTTCTGACTTTGGTACAAAAGAAATAACAGTAAAACGATGCTGAAAATGACCACTAAAATCAAAACAACTTTTAGCATGAGCTTCCTCCAAATAAAAAGAGCTCTGTATTCAGAGCTCTTTTAAAATCTGCAACTTAAATTATTTATCTAAGATTGCAAATAAATCAGCTTGAACGTTTTCGATGGCACGTAAACCATCTAGCTTGTCATAAGTTGGTGCATTTTCACCAGAAGCAGCACGACCTTGATAGAAACCAACCAATTGCTCAGTTTCGCTATGGTAAGACCCAAGACGCTTACGAATCGTTTCTTCTTGGTCATCTGGGCGTTGCACTAGGTCTTCACCTGTTTCATCATCTTTACCTTCCACTTTTGGTGGATTGTAAACAATGTGATAAACACGACCCGATGCAGGGTGCTGACGACGACCAGAAAGACGTTGCACGATTTCTTCGTCAGGTACAGCAATCTCAATCACGTGATCAATGCTAATTCCAGCTGTTTCTAATGCTTCAGCTTGTGGAATTGTGCGCGGGAAACCGTCAAAGATACAACCATTTTCACAGTCAGGCTGAGCAATACGTTCTTTAACCAAGCCAATAATCAGTTCATCAGAGACTAAACCGCCTGATTCCATGACGCTTTTCGCTTTTAAGCCAAGTTCAGTACCTTCACGAATTGCAGCACGGAGCATATCACCGGTTGAAATTTGTGGGATATTGTAGCGCTTACAGATCAACTGAGCTTGAGTACCTTTGCCTGCCCCAGGTGGTCCGAGTAAAATAATGCGCATAAAAGAACATCCTCATTTAAAAACAATAAATCTTAAATTGAGCAATATCATACAGACTTATCACTCAACCAACATCAAATTAATTATAAGAAAGCAACAAATAAGTGAATTAAACCAGCAAAGAAACCAGTCACCCCACCGAGTACAATTAAGATCCACTCATCTTCTTGGAACGCAGGACGCAATAAGTTTTGGAACTCTTTCGGTGTTAGTTCACGGATGCGGTCTCTAAACATTTGAAAGATCTTCTGCGCACGACTTGCATTCAAAGCTGGGTCACATACTGGTCCCATGGTAATTTCAATTGAGCGATCAATCAAGTCGGTCTTGAGTCTAGCATATTCTCTTGGCCCTAATGAAAGCTGCAATGAGGTTCTGACCAGTGGAGTTTCCATAATTTCATTGATATGACGCTTGACAATACGACGAGTTTTGTCTTTTCTACTACCATACATCATTTCAGTCATGATGGACTTTAAGGTAATTAAATCTTCAGTCACTACACTGGCAAATACATCGGAAACCTCTTCCTGACGCTTCATAAATGCGCCTTGAACGTTGTAAGTACCAATCTTTAACACAGGCACAATCCAAGGAAATTTGCGGTCTTTGGTCAGACGAAAAATCTGCGGATAACGAATATAGTGTGGTTCAATCGGATTGAAGACCATCCAGATCGCAATCCAGTTGGTTAAAAAGCCCCAGATTGCTGCCCAAAACGGAACCGTCCAGTGCCATGGCACTACAAACCAAACGATCATTTGGAATATACCAAAGAACATCCCTATTAATGCACTGATATGCCAAATAAAATTAATTTCTTTCTGACCCACTTTCAGGAACATGCGTACCATTAAACGGCGGTCACCTTCCATTTGGCTCACCACCATTTCACGCATGTCCACCAGTGACTCAACGTTCATGGTCAGCTCAGTCACAAGTTCCCTAAGTGTCGTGGGTAACTGTTTATGTGCTTGCGCGTAGATACGACGCTTAATCGAATAAGGTAGGTTTTCCCAAAGTACAGCATTACGATCAATCATCACTTCATCAATCAGATGCTCAAGCTCAAACCCTACCTGCTCACCGATGATCATCGCCATATCTTCTGGATCCATTGCTTCTAAAAACTCTCGCAATGAACCCAATTTAGATAGCGTGTTATCAGTGATGATGCCTGAAATACGTCCAGCTTTACGTGGCACAATTCCTTGCCAACCGACAGGTAATGGTCCTAAATGGAAGCCCCAAAAGTTGATTGGGTAAAATACCATTTTCAATGCCATCCATACGTGTGCCCATGTTACAAAGGCGGTCACAGGGATGATACTCAAGACTGCCAGATGGTCAGGTCGATTTAGGAAAATCTGCCACAATTCATTGACGTAATCAAACATGCATGACTCTCTGAATTATTGATACATGATGGCCTATAAAAGGATGAACGTTAATTTCCTCTTACAAACCAAAACTTAAGGTATAAGAAAACTGAAGGACAGGTTCTGATTTTTTCACAGTATTGCCATTCCCATCTTCTATTTTTTCGCGTACTCCTGCGCCTACACTGAATGTGCTGATACGCTCACTATTCAACCAGACATAAGCAAGATCGGCACCAACACCCAAGTTGCCCTTTTGTTTACCCCCATAGTTCTTACTGTCTAAATGTCCTGCATAGACACCAAGGTAATAACCATTTTTATCGGTACCAGTTAAGTAGTACGGGTAACGGAATCCAATTTGTCCACCGGGTTCATTGTCATCATTTAAAAATGCACCCGCTTTGGCGTAGGCAATCCCATACGGATTTACCCATTCAAGGTTGGCATGTAATAATTTCTTAGTAAAACCTGCACCTACATTCCACGTTGAAACGTTTGCATCTTTTAATTTAGGCTCAGGCTTAAACGGATTTTCGTCAGCATGGGCAAAACCAGTAAGTGTTAAAACCGATAATAAAAGGCAAATTTTTCTCATTATTTTCTCCATTTTCCCTAAGAGTGTATTGGAAAATCCTATTTCAAACTGTTTGTGACTTTAACAGAATTATTTTGCTTCTAATATACAAGACCATACAATTTTAATGTCTGCAAAGTCAAAAGCTGTCGCAGCATCATTTGCATGATTTGTTGAAAATTCTACAGTATGATCATGCAACTTACGTTAAAATGCGTAGCCTTTGTATTCTCTCCATCTTGTAATTAAGTCGACACCCTATGAAACAGCACTTTCCTTTAAAAAATATGCAACAAGAAAAGCGCATTTATAAGGGTCGAATCTTTTTTGCAATCTTTGTCGTGGCGATTTTTCTACTTTTATTGATCTGTCGTTATGCATATTTACAGATCGTTCATTACGATGATTTTACAACGGCATCAGATAAGAACCGTATTCGCTTACAGCCATTAGCACCCGCTCGTGGCTACATCTACGATCGTAACGGCGTGCTATTAGCAGATAACTATCCAGTTTTCACTGCAACACTGAGTCGTGCCGATGTCAGCGATATTGATGACACCATTACCCGTCTCATTCCAATTCTGGGCTTGACCCAAGATGATGTTGACCGCTTTAAAAGCCGTGTCAAAACTGCACGTAAAACTGAACGCCTTGCGATCAAATTGAATTTGACTGAAACCGATATTGCCAAATTCAGTGAAGTGAAATATGCCTTTCCTGGGGTCAAAATTGAAACCCAAATGACCCGCTACTATCCACATGGTGAATTGTTTGCGCATGTGATTGGTTATGTGGGGCGTATCAATGATAAAGAACTCAAGTCTATTGATAAGGATTTATATGCGGGTACCAACCTGATTGGTAAAATTGGGGTCGAAAAAAGCTATGAAGACCTGTTGCATGGTATTCCTGGCTATGAATCTGTTGAAGCCGATGCACACGGCAATGTACTACGTAATTTAGGTCGCCAAAATCCAGCGCGTGGTAATGATCTGTATTTATCACTTGATTACGGTTTACAAACTATTGCCGCAAAACAATTGGCAGATCGCCGTGGTGCAATTGTAGCCATGGACCCACGTACAGGTGAAATCCTCGCATTGGTCTCCAGCCCAAGTTTTAATCCAAACCTCTTCGTGACAGGAATTAGTTCCAAAGACTATAGTGGACTGCGTGACAACCTCGATCAACCGCTTTATAACCGTGCGGTTCAGGGGGCATATCCACCAGGTTCAACCATTAAACCAATGTTTGGTTTAGGTGGTATTCATTATGGTCTCGTCGATTGGAGCACTGCAATTTCCGATCCAGGTTATTTCTCATTGCCTGGTGACAGTCACCGCTTCCGTGACCATAAAAAAACGGGTCATGGTTCAGTGAACATGCATAAAGCTCAAATTGTGTCCTGCGATACCTATTTCTATGTCCTGTCCTATCGCATGGGCATTGAGAAAATGAATGACTGGATGCGCCAATTTGGCTTTGGTGAAAAAACTGGAGTTGATTTACCAAGTGAAAGCACAGGTCTCTACCCGAGTCCTGAATGGAAAATGCGAACGCGTAAATCCAAATGGCTAAAAGGTGAAACCATTTCAGTCAGTATCGGGCAAGGGGCATTTACCTCTACACCTTTACAACTTGCTATGGCAACTGCGATCACAGCCAATAAAGGTTCACATGTCACACCACATGTACTCAGAGAAACCAAAGGTGCCAAAAAATTTAGTGTCCATAACGCGCCTGATGGCAAAATTAATTTCAATGGTACAGAACAAGATTGGATCAACATGCATGATGCAATGGTGGATGTGATTCAATCTGGTACAGGTCGTGGTATTAAAGGTGGTTTGCAATATTCAATCGCAGGTAAAACAGGGACAGCCCAAGTCAAGAGTATTGCTCAAGGTAAACGTTATAACGAAGCAGCACTTTCATCTCGACAATGGGACCATGGCTTATTCGTTGGTTTTGCGCCTGCCGATAATCCTGAAATTGCCATTGCCGTGGTTTGGGAAAATGGTAAACATGGCGGTTCAGCTGCCCAACTAGCACGTCCAATCTTTGACTATTGGCTGGTGACACGTAAAAAGAATCCACTTCGTCCAGCTAGCCATCAAGTCAGTGGAGGCTTAATGACTGCGGGAATTAAACCAGGTGAACTACCAAGCAGCAGTGTTGCAACCACGGCAACACAGAATGGCCAAGCAGCATCTACACCCGTCGCTTCATCCGCTCCAGCTTCTACACCTGTTGCACCAGCAACAGGTGCTCAACCTACGGATGGAGTGACTGAATAATGAAAAATCAATTACGTATCATCGGTGGTAACTGGAAACGCCGTACTTTACCCTTTGCCAGTATTGATGGTTTACGTCCAACACCAGATCGTGTCCGTGAAACACTATTCAACTGGTTGATGTGGGATATTCAAAACGCACAGGTTTTAGACTTGTGCAGTGGCTCTGGTGCATTAGGTTTCGAAGCGCTTTCTCGTGGAGCTGCAAAAGTCGTAATGATTGAACCGAATCCAACACAAGCCAAAGTCTTAAAAGACAATATTCAACTGCTAAAAGCGGAAAATTGCCAACTGCATGTTGCAACGGCACAGCAAGCTTTAAAAAAATTAAACGCAAGTTTTGATGTGGTGTTTCTTGATCCGCCCTATAGTCTAGATTTATGGCAAGAGTTAGCTGAGCTGGCTAACCCAATGATTGCAAACCATGCTTATATTTATGTAGAAGCAGATCGAGATTTAGCTCAACTCACCCTACCGCCTACTTGGCAGAAAATAAAAGAAACCAAAGCAGGTATGGTCAGAGCCGGTTTATATCAAAAAGTCAGTTAAAAAATCCGTAACCAGAAAAATCGAATCAATTGCCCTCGGTCAAAGGGAAAACTGGAAAGATATTCATAGCCAATTCGATTGGTCTGGTTCAACTGATACATCATGCCATAACCGACTGAAATCGAAAAATCATCCAGTGACAGGCTAGTGGTATCGCCTGTCAACATCTTATGGTTAAACTGATTGGTTTGATAAGCCGTATAGTTATAGACACGCCAACGTTCATTTTGAAAAAATTGGTTATGCAAAACTGAATATGCTGTTTTCATTTCAGGATAAGCAGCATCAAACATATGTTCTGTATCTTCGCTCGGCTCTGCAAAAAAATCATAATCATCCGCATAAGCTCCAGCAGAGAGACCAATCAAAAAACAGAATAAAAAAGGGTGCTTAATGTACATAACAAGATGTGTTGATGACTTTCCTATTTAGCATACCGCTAAAAATCATTTTTTATCAATCAATTGAATGTTTTTATCTACTATTTACAAACTGCTGTTTAAAATAACCACTCCATACGGCGACCATCTGGAATTATATGGGGACTCCCCCTTCAAAGCTCGTTTCCTTGATTACCTGCAGCGCTATAAATTATAGGGTACACAGGCATCAACAATCACACAGCCGCGCTTTTCTTATTTTCATTTTACATCCAGTCTATTTAACTTTTGTACAATTAGATATGCAGAGTAAAAAAATATTAATTTTTATCGTGTTAGACATAAATAATTAATTTATAAAATTCACCTTATATACAATAATAGCACCTTTAAAATTCTACTCTATCGATCATGAAGCTTTTGTACTTGCTCATTGCCACCGTGAGCTTAACCGGTTGTATCTTTGGGAAATCAAGCGAAGTAAAACGCGCTGAAAAAGTCCTACAGAGTTTTCAATGTAACAATATTGAATCCAATGAGTTAGCAACTTCTTCTATTTCAAATTTTTATCAACAATCACTGGCGGCGAATAAAGACAAAGCAGCATCTTATATTGAACAATATAAGAATGGTGAAGATCTCTTTGACATTCCGCTCGATGAAGTTGTACAACAAAAATATCAATTATATAAGCAAGCATGTCAGGCACTCGGTGGCGTCTCTACAGCCAAAGGAACAATTGCAGTAAAGGCCACTGAGTAACAGCAATAAAACTTGCCTGACTGTATTTAGGATACAGTATGATCGAACGGTGGTGTTTCAAAAAGTATGCTGGCATTAAACGAATCCATTATTGATATAAAAGAACACTAAATCAAAGGCTTTGAAATGATTTTCAAGCTTTTTGGAGAAGTTGCAGCTTCTCCTAAAGCCTCGCCTGATTCGATGCCGTAATCGACAATTATTGCCTTCTATACCCACAGTGAAAAATTTACCAATCAACTGTTTGCATTCTTTAAAGGTCGTAACAAAGCTATCCCAATGGTCACTTGATATACATGTATAGCTTACACCTAACTGCTTCAATTTTAATTTAAGTCGTTTTGCCGTGGCTAAATCTCGGTTACCCCATACATAAGCAACAATTTCACCTGTTTCTCGATGATAGGCATAAATTAGCCATTGTTTATTTTGCTTATGACCAACAAAAGTCCAAAACTCATCTACTTCAAGGGTTTCATAATGACTTTGCTGTGCTCGAAGTTGATATTTTGATTGGCTAAGTGTCCGTAGAACTTTACCGATACTTACTCTTTCAATTTCTGCTATATCCCTGACACCACTGCCTCGCACCATGAGGTGTAATATTTTGGTTTTGATACCTGAGTGACAGCCTTGATAACTGAGAGCATGATCACCAATAAATTGACGTCTGCATATTTTACATTGGTAATTTTGCTTACCATCTACTTTTGTGCCATTTTTCTTTATACTGTCACTTAGGCAGGCTGGACACTTGATTTCTAGAGTTATTCGCATTTCTCTATTTTATCAAAATCCAACCTGCTTTTTTTCAGCATACTTTTTGAAACACCACCTGATCGAACAACAACTGAGTTTAAAACATTATATTGCACTGGCGATTGTGCTTCTGGTGGTTGCAATTGCAAGTATTCAACCGCTTGAGTTTGAGGCTTATCTACTACACCAAGCGGGTACCGTGTTGATGCTCATCGCCCTCATCGTCACGATGAAAAAGATTGGCATCAGTTTTTATAGTTTTTGCCTCTATCTGGGCTTTCTTTTGATCCATATCTTAGGGGCACACTACCTCTACTCTTATGTGCCTTATAATGAATGGATTGAAAGCCTTTTTCACTTTGACTTAAATCAAACCATGGGTTGGTCACGTAATATGTATGATCGACTGGTGCATTTTGCTTACGGTCTATTACTCTATCCTTTTTTCTATCGCTGTTTTCAAGTCTGGTTACCAACTGCCAAACCTTTGACCCTATTTCTGCTGGTTATCCAGTTTGTCATGGCATCGAGCATGTTTTATGAACTGATCGAATGGTGGATCGCCATTGGTTTATCACCTGAAGATGCTGAAAACTATAATGGCCAACAAGGCGACGTGTGGGATGCCCACAAAGATATGTTCCTTGCAACCATCGG
This sequence comes from Acinetobacter sp. 102, assembly GCF_037028485.1. Classification (NCBI taxonomy): domain Bacteria; kingdom Pseudomonadati; phylum Pseudomonadota; class Gammaproteobacteria; order Moraxellales; family Moraxellaceae; genus Acinetobacter; species Acinetobacter sp. 102. Next base: position 54,459 of record NZ_JAZEZK010000019.1, on the reverse strand, counting down.
AGCACTGCTAATCGGTATTATTCAACTGCTCAAACAAAAAACGCCTATTCAAAAATAGGCGCTATTCTCAATATGAATACCAATTAAATAATAGAATGTTGCAATACCGTAAGCTGGTCTAAAGGATCGGCTTTAATGGTCTGAGCATAATCCAGATTTGTTAAATCAGCGTTTGCTGAATGACTGATTGTAGGAGATGAGTTTTGCCCTGTAAGCAATTGGTTCAAAACCTCATCCAACTGATTTGATGTTGGTTCTGGAGAAGATAATAAGCTGCTTAAGCCCAATTTTTCAGTGTTGGTCGATTCAGAAACAGGTTCAGCTTGCTGGGTTTGCAAGGCTTCCAAATCAACCGTATCTGCCAAAGATGCTTTCGCTACAGCAGGTGCAAGCACATTAAAACTAAATGCATCACTCGTCTCACTAATATTCCCTGCTGCATCAGTCAGGGTTAAGGTGATTTTATGCGCCCCTACACTCAAATCCTGCTTAACTTCAAAACTCCATCTGCCATTATCCCCGACTGTTACCGTACCAATCGGTTGACCATTGTCATAAATCGTCAGGACGGCTTTTGCTTCGCCCACACCTGCCAAAGTCGGTTTGCTATCATCGGTATCACCTCCCGCAGCGATCGCCCCTTTTACTGCACCGACATCATCCATGACCGTTTGCAAAATAGGTTTATTGGGCGCAATGGTATCTTTTGTCCCGACCACATCGGAAGCTTCGGAACGGTTCCCTGCAGCATCAATGATATAGACTTTACCTACATTTTTATCGGTTAAAGCTGATGAAAGTGTAATGCTAAATTTTCCATCCGCACCAACAGTACCTGAACCATACAGCGTTTTCCCATCTGCACTTCTAATTTCAATTTTACTATTTGCTTCCGCTGTCCCTACCACCGAATCACCTGCTGCATTGATTTCAGCAACCGCTTTATCTGGCGCAATAGTGTCCTTTCCAGCAGTAATCTCAAGTGGCTTGGACTGGTTGCCAGCAGCATCTTCTACAATGATGGTTGCCTTTTTATCTGTGGCTAATGCGGGTGAAAGTGTAATCTGAAATTTACCCTGCGCATCTGTGACTCCACTGCCAATGATTTTTCCATCCGCATCTTTGATCTGTACCTTGCTATTCGCCTCTGCTCGACCTTGAATTGAGGAACCTTCCTTATTTACATCCACAAAAGGTTGATCAGGAGGCAAAGTATCTTTTCCGGCAATCACTTTAGAAGGTGTCGATTTGTTTCCTGCAGCATCTTCGGCAACCACTGTTCCGCCTTTGTCACTGGTTAATACAGGTGAAACTTTTATCGAATACAGTCCTTCTTTATTCGCAATCACGGTACCTAATAGTTTTCCATCAGCATCATAAATCGAGACTTTTGCATTGGCTTCTGCCTTGCCAGTAACAATTGTGCCATCTGCATTAAGTTGTGCTGTCGGCGCATCTGGTGCAATGGTATCTTTATTTCCCGTCACGACAGCTGCTTTAGAGGCATTGCCAGAACTATCGATCGCGGTCACGCTGACCTTGCCACCATTCACCAAAGGCTGATCCAGCTTAATCGTGTAATTTCCTTCGGCATCGGCTTGAGTCGTAGCAATCACTTTCCCCGCAGCATCCTTAATTTCGATTTTGGCCTTAGCTTCGGTTTTACCCGTAATGGTTTGTGTATCTGTACCCAAATTCGCTGTCGGTGTCCCTGGTGGTGTTATATCAATCGGTTGGTTACTACTTTTATTTTTATCGTCATCATCATCTTTTACTGCCCATAAATACACACCTTCTGCGACTAAAGCAGCCAAACCCACTTTCCATAATTGGGATTTACTAATCGCAGAATCATGATCAACATTTTGAGGCTGAGAAACTGGTGTAGTAACTGCATCAGTATATGCAAATTGGGTCAATGAGGTCGCTGGGGCATAACGAACAAATTTACCCGAATCATCAAACTCTGCGACCGCATAAGTACCATCCACTTTTGCGAGTGCTAGGCTGTGTTCGGTTAGATTTTCATTACTATAAAAACCACTAACAACAATCTTTTCACCATTTTTTAGTGTAATGACAAGATCATTACCTTGCTTGATAATTGATTTAATATCTGCTTGATTTACACCAATCTGTACGATCGAAGGCTGGTCTAAAACCACACTTTTTAGTTGTGCATCTTGTAGGATATTCGAGTTTTTCTTTGAAAAAACAACAACTCTTGTGATTATTATGCTCACTTATCAATTATATTTTTAAATAATTCTTCGATTAATGAATAATTAAGTAATTCATCTTGCAAATAAAATATCAAATGATTGATATGACTACAATCTCTTCGATCAGAAGTTTTGTCATGTTTGTTTAATTCACCAAATATTCAAATCTAGCCAAGTATTTTCATAGAAATCAGCAGTAAGGCACATAAAAAAACCAGCCCTATAGACTGGTTTTTCAAGATCATTTTACAGTTCCAATCATTAAAATTTTGGATCACGCATTTGTACCAATGTGCTATTTGCCTTTGCCAGACTATCGGTAATTTTACTGAGCACAGTCGGAATTAAACTCTCAGCCATTTGTGCAGCTTGCAAACCTAATTTCTCACCAAAAGTTGGACGTTTACGGGTATTAATCACATAAATATCATGCTTTGGTAATAGACTTAATAAATACTCATCTGAAGTTTGCAACTTATCTACCAAGTTCAGTTCACGGGCATCCTCACCATACCAGTGCTCGCCTGTTGCCACTTTTGTAATATCCAGTTGAGGACGATATTTCTCAACAAAATGTTTAAATAAAGAATGGGTTTGCTGCAATTCTTCTTCAAACTTCGCCTTACCTTCTGGTGTATTTTCACCAAACATAGTCACGGTACGCTTGTATTCACCTGCGGTATATAATTCAAAATCAACATTATGTTGTTTTAACAAACGATTGAAGTTTGGCACTTGTGCGACCACACCAATCGAACCAACCACAGCAAACGGCGCAGAGATAATTTCGCTGGCAATACATGCCATCATATAACCACCACTGGCTGCAACCTTATCTACACAGATGGTGACGTGAAAGCCTGCATCACGTAAACGCACCAATTGAGCTGCTGCAAGACCATAGCCATGCACCATTCCACCAGGACTTTCCAAGCGAACAACAACACGGTCATGCCCTGCTTTGGCAGTCGCTAAAATCAGGGTAATTTCTTCACGAATAGTATCTACGGCAGAAGCTTGGACATCCCCTTTAAAGTCGAGGACATAGATTTTTTGATCATTCTTTTTGCGGATCTTGGCTTCTTTGGAAAGTTGTTGAACAAGTTGTAATAACTCCAAACGAGATGCTGTCGTTTGCGCAATTCTTTTTCTTTGTTCATTCACACGCGCATTTAAATGACTAATACGAATTTCAGCAGGAAACTTAGGTAAATGGAATAACATGAAGTATGTGCTCTATAAGTTCGGCGTTATTGTTCTAAGATGTGGTCTGCTCAATAAAAATTCAATAGCGATTTTGCAAAATAGATTCATTTTCATTTATATATAAAAAAAGAGTCCGAAGACCCTTTTTTATATAACCCTAAAAAATTAACCAAAACGCCCTGTAATATAAGCTTCAGTCAATTGATGATCAGGCTGAGTAAACACTTTTTCAGTCGAGTTCACTTCAATCAGGTCACCCAAATGGAAGTAAGCTGTACGGTCAGAGACACGCGCCGCTTGTTGCATAGAGTGGGTGACGATCGCAATGGTGAATTGTTCTGACAATTCTGAGATCAATTCTTCAATTTTTGCGGTCGCAATTGGATCGAGTGCCGAACATGGTTCATCCATCAAAATCACTTCTGGACTCACCGCAATGGTACGTGCAATACATAAACGCTGTTGCTGACCACCTGATAAACCAGTGCCTGGCTGACTCAAACGATCTTTGACTTCATCCCATAAGCCCGCTTTACGTAAACTGTTTTCCACGATTTCTTCTAAATCATATTTATCACGTGCCAGACCATGTAGTTTCGGGCCATAAGCAACATTGTCAAAAATTGATTTTGGGAATGGGTTTGGCTTTTGGAACACCATGCCTACTTGCGCACGCAATAACACCACATCAAGGTTTGGATCATAGATATCTTGATCATCCAAAGTCACCTTACCTGTCACACGGCAGCTATCAATCGTGTCATTCATACGGTTTAAAGTCCGTAAGAACGTTGATTTACCACAACCCGATGGGCCAATAAATGCAATCACCTCATTCTGGTAAACATCAAGGTCGATGCCTTTGATCGCCTCAGCGTCACCATAATAAACATGAACATCTTTGGTACTGATTTTCACTTCGCTCGTTTTTGGCTTTTTATTTGAAGAAGCCGTTTCAAACTGAGAGACAAATGCAGTATTTGATTGCTGAACTTGCGCTTCAGGTGACGTAAATTCTTTTTGCTGTGGATTCACTGATTTATCCTTTTCTACGGCGTTCATAATATCAATCGTATTCATTGTACTCTCCTCAATTACCAACGCACTTCAAATTTCTTACGGAGCCAAATGGCAAGGCTATTCAAACCAATCATTAACGCTAGTAAAACAATAATCGCTGCTGCAGTACGTCCTTCGAAGAAGTTACGTAATTCATTACCTTGCCATAAATACACTTGTACTGGCAATGCGGTTGCTTGATCGAGTGGTGTTGTCGGCACGCTTGCAACGAAAGCACTCATTCCGATTAAAAGTAATGGCGCAGTTTCACCCAGTGCATGTGCAACCCCAATGATCGCACCTGTCATAATGCCCGGTAACGCCAGCGGCAATACGTGATGGAAAATGGTTTGTACTTTCGACGCGCCTAGACCCAACGCGGCTTGACGAATCGAAGGCGGCACTGCTTTTAACGATGCACGTGTCGTGATAATCACGGTTGGTAAAGTCATTAAGCTCAGAACCAAACCACCGACCAGTGGTGCTGATAATGGCAATTGCATCCAGCCAATAAAGATAGCTGCACCGAGTAAACCAAATACAATTGAAGGAACCGCAGCCAAGTTATTAATGTTGACTTCAATAATGTCCGTCATCATGTTCTTTGGTGCAAACTCTTCAAGATAAATTGCACTCGCAACACCAATTGGAATCGAGATCACAATCACGATCATCATCATGAATAATGAACCCATGAATGCGCCGGCTAAACCACTTGTTGCAGGTGAACTACGAGAATCTGGACTAAAGAACAAGTTAGTATTGAAGGTACTTTTAATAATTCCTTCTGCTTTTAACTGATCTGCCAGTTGACGAACTTCTGGTTCAAGTTGTTGCTGATCATCTGGCAAACTACGGTCAATATTACCTGCTAACCATACATCTATATTGGCATCCGCTAAGAATTTGATCTCTTCTTTGCTTCCAATCAGTGCAGGGTTTTTAAGCACCATATCACGCAAACGGTATGCTTCAGAACTGGTATATAAACTGCTTAGATAATCACGTTGAGACTCTAATGCTTTATTTTTGGCAACGATGCCATTTACGATCAAGGCATCCCAATCCACCATCCCCATTTCAGTTTGCCAAGCGACCATGCGCTCTTCAAAGTGAGCTGGGGCTTCACCAACTGTTTGTTTTGGCTTCGCCCCAACATTAATGATCGCTGGATCAAAATAAACAGGAACTGTAATACTGCTTTGCCAAAAAGCAGGCAGACCTTTCGCCAAGATGCTACCAAATAGTAAGGCAACAAATGCCAGCGCGATCACAACCGCCGAGATACCGGCAAAGCGAAAGGTTTTTTCTTTCCGATGACGCTTAGCCAAAGAACTTTGGATCTTTCTTTTACGCTGCTCACGTTGTTCAGCAGCTACTTGAGGATCCAATAGGTTCGGATCCAGAGGAGATGTATTTGATGAACTCATTCGTATTGCTCACGATATTTACGCACGATGTACAGTGCAATAATGTTTAGACCCAAAGTAATCACAAACAGCGTTAAACCAAGGGCAAATGCCACCAGTGCTTGCGGGCTGGCAAAGTCAGTATCCCCCGTTAATTGCTTCACAATCGTGACGGTTACGGTTGAAACTGCTTCAAATGGATTTGCATGCAACAATGGACTGTTTCCTGCTGCAAGCACCACAATCATGGTCTCACCCACGGCACGGGATACGGCAAGTAAAAATGCCCCTGTAATCCCTGGTAGGGCAGCTGGTAGAACGACTTGACGAATCGTTTCTGATTTCGTTGCACCTAAACCCAAAGAACCATCACGTAATGCGCGAGGTACCTGAGTAATGATGTCATCGGATAATGAGGAGACGAATGGGATAATCATAATCCCCATTACAAAACCTGCGGTGAGTGCGCTGGTCGCATTAATATTGATGCCAACACTCTCACCCACCATTTTGAAGAATGGGCCAATCACCATTAAAGCGAATACGCCATAAACGATGGTTGGAATCCCTGCCAAAACCTCAATCGCAGGTTTTGCCCAAGAACGCAACCTTGGCGATGCATATTCAGCCAGATAAATCGCAACCAACAAGCCAATCGGTACCGCAACCAATAATGCGATACCACTGACCATCAAGGTTCCCCAAATCAGCGGTAAGATACCGTAACTGCCTTCTGCATTTCCTGAGGTGCTAAAACCTGGATTCCATTCAGTACCAAAGAAGAAATCAACTGGACTCACAAAATGGAAAAAGTGTAACGCTTCTCTCAACATCGATAAAACAATACCGATTGTTGTCAGGATTGCGACACCAGAACACAGAATCAATGCAACATTAATGGTTTTTTCGACTTGGTTACGTGCACGGAATTGTTGGCTCACATGACGCTTTGCCCACACTAAACCAGCCAGTCCAGCACTAATCACCACTGCAAGTTTTGCAAATGAGCCAATGGTCTGGAATTTAGCAAGTTGTTGCGCTGCTGCAACTTCATATGCTGCTGGCTGATCTGTTACCCCGAAACCAGAAGCAATGGCTTGCACTCGACTGGTTAAAACATCACGACCTGCCGCATCTAAGGTCGAACTTACAGATGCAGGAATATTATTAAAAATAATATGCTGTAAAATACTTGGTTCAACCAAGTTCCAAATAATCAAAATTAAAAAAGCAGGAATACCACACCACAAAGCAACCAACGCCCCATAATATCCTGGACGAGAATGTAGTGTTGCTGAGTTATTTCCCTTACCTGCTAGGTTACGGCTTTTACTCAGCCCGATTTGATATGCAATTGCCACAAGGGCTAATAACACACCGATAAGTAGCAGATTCATGTAATCTCCACTGTTTTCTCAATTTTCATGATTTGAAAAAACTTAGCTAGACAAAAAGGCTGATGATCCAACGTCTCACCAGCCTCCCTTTTAACAATATTACTTAACTGATTTACCAGCTTTGAAATCAGCTAGGATTTTTGCGCGCTCTTTGTCGCTTAAAGGAATCAAGCCCGCTTTTTCTAATTTAGAACCTTTACCAGAAATTTTCTTGTTTAAGAAGAATTCTGTGTATTGCGGTAAGCCTTTGATTGATTTCAAGTGCTCGCCTTTCACGTAGAAGAACAATGGACGCGAAACAAGGTAGCTACCATCTAGTACAGTTTTCTCAGATGGAGTCACGCCATTTACAGTCGCTACACGTAATTTATCACGGTTTGAATCATAGAAACCTAGACCAAATACACCGACTGCATTTGGAGAAGTTTTCAAGCGAGCTAGAGTTTCAGTATAGTCACCCGCAATTTCAATCACACGACCATCTTTACGGAAGGTTGAACATGCTTTCTTTTGATCGTCTTTACTTAAAGCTTTGTAGTAATCAAATGCTTCACAACCAGCATCAACCATTTTCTCTTGGAAAACTTCACGCGTACCGTGGTTAGATGCAGGAATAACTAAAGTGATCGGCTCATTTGGTAATGATTTATCAATTTGGTTCCAAGTTGTATATGGGTTTGGAACTAATTTACCATTTGAAGGAAGCTGTGCAGATAATGCAGTGAATACATGGATTGGTTTTAATTTATACGCTGCTTTTTTAACATTTGATGCAAATACGATACCGTCGTAACCCACTTTAATTTCTTGTACTTGGTTTACACCAGATTTTTTACATGCATCAAGCTCTGTGTCTTTAATTTGACGAGAAGCATTTGCGATGTCGATGGTGTTATCACCTACACCTTGGCAGAATTGCTTCAAACCACCGCCCGTACCACCTGAACCAACAACCGGTGCTTTGAACTGTGGGAATGTGTTGCCAAACTCTTCAGCAACAATACTTGCAAACGGTAATACAGTAGATGAACCAGCAATTTGAATCGTATCACGAGCTGCATTCGCAGTCGTTGCTACAGTTGCCCCAGATACAGCTAATGCAATTGCGATGTGACGTGGATTTAAGCGCATTCTGTTTTCTCTCATTTATGCAATTTGGTTTACAACTCTTTTTAAGTTAAGTGTTGTACTTTGGTTAACTGCATTTTGAGCAGATAATATGACAATTAAGTGACAACTTTATGACGCTTTTGTGATAGCCATTTCTTAAGCTCAATTTTTAGAAAATTATTGGTCATAAAGTCATATTTTCTGCTTTATTTTTTGCAGCTCGGAACTCGATTACACTCAGAAAATAACGTTTAGATATTGAATTTTATCGGATTTAAAAGAACACTCGCGCATTCAGCTTAACAAAAAGCATCTTGGGCAGAGCAACCAGTTTATATATGTTTTATGACAATTCCCTATCAAAAAGAACAGATACAATGCTAAATCCTGTCATAATTGAAACACAAATGCTGATTCGTAAACCGGCCCACAGCGTTTTTGAAGCATTTATTGATCCAGAAATCACCTCAAAATTTTGGTTTAGTTCGGCAACAGCACCACTTGAACAAGGAAAAACGGTTGAATGGACTTGGGAAAAATACCAAGTTTCGGCAAACGTAAAGGTGACAAAAATCATTACCAATGAATTGATTCAGATTCAATGGGGCGAGCCGAGCAGTACGGTTGATTTTATCTTTGAAGCGATCAATGACGATCAAACCTATCTCAGAATTCAAAATTATAATATCCCCTTACAAGGTGATGAGCTGATTGCCTTTATTATTGATAATACGGGTGGCTTCACCACCGTCGTAGATAGCTTGAAAGCCTATTTAGAGCATGGAATTCAACTCAATCTGGTTCAGGACAAGTTTCCACCCTTCTAGATCAATACAACTTTGATGCAATAAAAAAAAAGGCACCTTACTGTGCCTTTTTTGATTTAAAGATTGGACTGTGCTTCGGGCAGAACCAGCATTTTTTTACGATATTTAAAGATATACATCGCCGCTAAAATCGCCAGCCAGATCGGTCCAAGAATAACAGCCAAACGCATATCAGGGGTCATCGCCATAATAATCAAAATAAAGCAGACAAAGCTGATGGTGAGATAATTACTCCATGGGCTCCAGATGCTTTTAAATTTGGTTTGATGTTGTTTCAGGCGCATTGCTTTATTAAATTTCAAATGGGTGACGGAAATCATTAACCAGTTAATCACCAATGCTGCAACCACCAGCATCATGAATAACTGAAAGGCTTCACCCGGAATTAAATAGTTGACCAACACACATATCGCCGTAACCGAAGCAGAGACAATCGCCGCAGGAACCGGAATTCCACGCGCATTCACTTTTTTCAATATCGCAGGTGCATTGCCCTGTTCGGCCAAGCCATGCAACATACGGCTATTACAATAAATACAACTGTTATAAACAGAAACCGCTGCAATCAACACCACAAAATTGAGGACATTGGCAACCCCATTACTATTCAAAGACTGGAAGATCAACACAAAAGGGCTGCCCCCTTCCGCCACCATATTCCATGGATAAAGACAGAGTAAAATCCCGATTGCACCAATATAGAAAATCAAAATACGGTACACAATCTGATTCACCGCCTTAGGAATAGTGGTTTCAGGATTTTTGGTTTCTGCTGCGGCAATTCCGATCAGTTCAAGCCCACCAAAGGCAAACATGATCACGGCAAGCGCCATAATAAAGCCATGCGTGCCATGTGGAAAAAAGCCACCGTGTTGCCATAAATTGGCAATCCCCGCCTGTGGACCCGCAGAACCTGAAAGCAATAAATAAGCACCAAAACCGATCATACTTAAAATCGCAACAATCTTAATGCAGGAGAACAGAAATTCGGACTCACCAAAGAATCTGACATTGACCAGATTAATGGCATTAATCAGCACAAAGAACACCAAGGCAGTCAGCCATGTGGGCACGTCTGGCCACCAAAACTGAATAAAGGTCCCGATGGCGCTCAGTTCAGCCATACTGACCAACACATACAGCACCCAATAATTCCAGCCCGACATAAAGCCTGCCATGCGGCCCCAGTATTTATTGGCAAAATAACTAAATGAACCGCTCACAGGTTCTTCAACCACCATTTCCCCTAAATGGCGCATAATTAAAAATGCAATCACACCAGCAATCGCATAACCTAATAAAATAGAGGGCCCTGCCAGTTTGATGGTTTGCGAAAGACCCAAGAATAATCCTGTACCAATCGCACCACCGAGCGCAATCAGCTGGATATGTCGATTGGACAATCCTTGTTTTAACTCATGTTTATTGTTTACATCCATCACGTTATCTCCAATGTGTGTGTCACATCCTGTACACCTTTTTTATACAGCGCATGATTCGAAGCTCAGCATGAAGCTCCAAATCTGATTCGCTCTCTTATCAATTTATAAAGTTGAAGATTTTCCAGTTTTCGTCTGATCAGAAGGAAATTGCTTTTTTAATGGGTAATGTTTGGGAACGTTGTTTTAAGATTTCATAGCCTCGATCGCCATAATCAAAGCGTGCAATCACTGACGCAAATTTTTTCAAACTGGATGGTGCATCCATGGCTGGGAGTTTAAGTTCAATAAAGGTCATTCCGTCGAACTGATGCATATTATCCAAAACCTGCTTTAACTGACCTGCGGTTTCTACCACACAGCTTTTATAGTCTTGGCTACCGTTAAAAACATTTGGAATCTCGCTATATTTCCAGTCCTGAACATCGTTATAAGCCGCGTTCTCGCCCATGATTAAACGTTCAATGGTATAGCCACCATTATTGAGTAAGAAAACAATTGGCTTGAGACCATGACGGATAATGGTCGAAAGCTCCTGTACCGTGAGCTGAAATGAACCATCACCAATAAATAGGATTTGGCGGCGTTCTGGTGCAGCCAATAAACTGCCTAATAAGGCAGGCAAGGTATAACCAATCGACCCCCACAATGGTTGAGCAATATATTTCGCGGTTGCCGGTAGCTTTAGCCCTGCCAAGGCTGAATTAGAGGTCCCGACTTCGCCGATAATCACATCATCATCTTTAAGAAAGCCCGCAATATAACTCCACAAAATATCCTGACTAAGCTTTTGCTGCTCAGGCACCTCAAGTATCTGTTGTGCTTGCTGCTCCAGCATCGGCTGGCTTAACTTCCGTGGTGCAACCTTCTTATTCAGCTCCACCAGAAGTTGTCCAATTTCAATACCAGGGAAATCCTGTCCAAAAATCGTCAAACCATAAGGTTTAATTTCAATGTAATTTTCAGTGACAATTTGATGGGTAAACACCCCAGTTCCGACATCAGTAAAACGCACACCGATGCCCATCAAGCAATCAGACTGCTCAATGGCCTGACGCACATGCGCTTGGCTTGCACCACCGACATAGGTTCCCACATAACGCGGTGAACCCTCATCCATAATATTTTTAGCGGTCAGCATACTGGCAAAAGGAATCGAACATTTTTTGGATAAATCATCCAGTAGTGAGGTAATCCCAAAAACAGAGGCTTCATTATCAATCAGCAGCGCTGGTCGCTTGGCTTGCGCAATCACCTCACACAGTTTGGTGACTGCACTTTGTAACAGCTCTGGCTCAACCCTCGGGTAAGATAAATCGAGTGAACGATCTGTCACTTCAATTTTTACGTGAGTAATATCCGATGCCAACTGGATATGTACAGGTCGACGTTCAAGGAAACATTGACGTAACACACGGTCAATTTCAGAGACGGCATTAGCTGGGGTTAGACGGGTCTGTGCAACAGTGAACTCTTTCATGCAGTTCATGATGTTGTCGTAGTTACCATCCACCAGAGTGTGATGAACTAGAGTTCCTTTCTGAACCACATGTAAAGGCGGAATCCCTGAAATATGCACCACTGGCACATTCTCAGCATAAGCACCTGCAATACCATTAATCGCACTTAAATCACCGACCCCATAGGTCGTTGTCAAAGCAGAAAAACCGTTAATACGTGCATAACCGTCAGCAGCATAAGCCGCATTTAATTCATTACAATTACCAATAAATTCGAGTTGGGTATCCGCCTCAACTTGTTCGAGATAAGAAAGGTTAAAATCACCAGGTACACCAAACAGATGTTGGATACCCATTTGTTTTAGACGAAGATTTAAAAAATCACCGATTTCTATGAACATTGCTCTACATCCTTTCAAGTCAATTTTTTATTCCATAGAAAAATAATATTTCATCTACCTGTTAAATTTCGTGCATAATAAAAACGCATTTTAATAAAAATACAATATTTGTGTATCATAAAAGGATTTTATGCAATGGATAAGTTCGACTGGCAAATCATTCAGGCCCTACAAAAGAATGGACGGCTCACCAATCAGGAAGTTGGAGATTTAATCGGTTTATCGGCATCACAATGTTCCAGAAGACGACAGTTACTGGAGCAAAAAGGCGTGATCTTAGGTTATGCCGCCCGCATCCACCAACAAGCTTTAGGCTTGGAGGTTACCGCGATGATCCACATTAACTTACGTATTCACGAGGCCAAGTCACAACAGGCCTTTCAGGACTTAATTGAAGCTGAGGACAATATTCAGGATGCTTTTTCAATTAGCGGCGATGCTGATTTTATTTTAAAAGTCGTCGCAGAAAATCTGGAACAGCTGTCCCAATTCGTGACAGAGCGACTACTGTCTTATGGTTTCATTGGACATATCAAATCTTACATTGTGTTAAAAAAAATCAAAGAACAGAATCACTTTCTCAGCAAAACTAAGGGTCACAGCTACCATCCAGCCACATAAACCTAGTTTTAAGCAGCACCATGCATAAAAACAAAAAGGCGGATATTAGATCCGCCTTAAAAATATGAAGGTTTAAATTTTATTGATATGCACAGTTTGTCCAACGGTATTTTCAAGCAAACCCTCCATGCCAAACTCAGCACCTACACCCGACATTTTCCAACCACCAAACGGCGCATGTGGAACAATCTCTGCATGGGTATTGACCCATGCTGTACCGCATTGCAATTGTGAGGCGTAGAACTGTGCAGCTTTTAAATCAGAAGACCAGATTGAACCGCCTAATCCAAATTCACTGGCATTGGCCCGTGCAATTGCATCATCAATATCACGATATTTTAGAATCGGTAACACGGGGCCAAACTGCTCCTCTTGCACCACTCGGCAGCTTTCATCCAGTCCAGTTAAAATCGTTGGCGCAATAAAATAGCCTTGCTTAGGTATAGTCTGATCACCCGACAGCGCCTTGGCACCTTGCGCAAGCGCATCGGCAATTAAGGCTTTTACTTTCTGATATTGCAGCTGATTTTGCACAGGTCCAAAGGTAGTCTCGGCAGCCATGCCATCTCCAACATTTTGGGCATTGGCAATATCAGCCAGTTTTTGTGCTAAAGCGTCATATTGGCTTTCGTGCACATATAAACGTTTTAAAGCAGCGCAGGTCTGCCCAGCATTTAAAAATGCCACGTTAAAAATTCGCTTGGCTATTTGATCAAGATCGGCATCAGGTAAAACAATCCCCGCATCATTGCCACCCAGCTCTAGGGTCAGGTGTTTTAAGGTTTTTACCGCACCTGACATAATATGCTGACCCGTCTTAGTCGAACCTGTAAAAACCACCTTGGCGATATCAGCGTGAGTCGATAACGCCTCACCGACGTCGCCCTTACCCAGCAAGATTGAGATCACACCTGCAGGCACTTCTTGTTGAATAATTTCACAGAGCTTTAAAGTCGCCAAAGGGGTAAATTCAGATGGTTTATTAATCACCACATTGCCTGCACGTAAGGCAGGCATGATATGCCACACCGCAATCATCAACGGCCAGTTCCACGGCGTAATCGAAGCTACCACACCTAAGGGCTGATAATGACGTTCAATTCGCTTCTGTTCACTGTCTTCAATAATATCAACCGGCATTTCTAAACTTGCAGTATAACGTGTCCAGCCAATCGCACCCTGCACTTCCATTTGTGCCAATGCCAAAGGTTTGCCTTGCTCAACTACAATCAACTCTGCCAGAGTTTCGGCATGTTGTTCAATTCCATCCGCAATCTTATTCAGTATGCTTTTGCGTTCCTCATGAGAACTGCGTTGCCAGCTTCCAAAAGCTTGCTTTGCCGCCTCAATCGCTTGATTCACCTGTGCAATCGAAGCCTGTGCACACTTTGCTGCAACAGCAGCTGTTGCAGGATTGATAATCTCAAGTTCGCCTGCTTCACCGAGACAAGATTGACCGTTAATAATCAGTTTAAATTGATTTTGCATATTCAAGTGTTGCATGCCTTGTTCCTTCTATTCATTGTAATCATGATGTTTTGCCTGATCCGACCTCAGCTCTAGGTCTCAAGTGCAAAAGTGATGACATCTATCCATCAAAATATTGAGCATCTCTCACTACAATATGGAATTTGTGCATCACAGTTTATGCATAATTATTTCTGATTTAGATTAAAGATGCACAGTTTGTGCAGAACAGTGACAATTTTCTACCTTGTCATCATAAAAAACCATCGTAGAGATGCTGGACAGAATGCAACTAAACAGCAAGCCAAATGCATACCTTTATGTAATTTCATCTCAATTTCTGTGTTCTAAAAGTTACGACACTTCATTCAATTAATTGAAATTTCTTAGAACAGCTGGCTTCGCTATATTCAATACCAATGAGCCAGAAGATAAGAAGATGAACAGCAAAGTGATTACAACGTTTAAGCATACGGATTTACCTGTACACATGACCTTTTCAGAGCACGATTGGCAGCTACTTGCTCAGCACTGGTATCCGATTGCACTCGCTCGTGATATTTCAGAGCAACCAACAGCAGCCATGTTACTGGATATGCCATTGGTGATTTACAAAATGGGAGATGAACTGATTGTTGCAAAAGATGTTTGCCCACATCGTGGAGTTCCTCTTAGTTTGGGCCGTCATGACGGGCAAGGTATTGTCTGTCGCTATCACGGATTACGCTTTGGGCATGCGGGCAAATGCAACCGTATTCCAGCACATCCGCAGCATAAAATCTCGGAGCGCTTTCATCTAAGCACCTATGCTGCCACTGAAAAGTATGGACTGATCTGGTGTTGCTTAGCAGCTCGCCAAGATGATAAACCTGTTATTCCTGACATGCCGTACTGGGAGGATGCAGACTACCAGCAACTGGTATGTCCTTTTGTAGACTTAAATTGCTTTGCGGGTCGACAATTGGAAGGATTTATTGATGTCGCACATTTTGCATGGGTACATCCTGATACTTTTGGTGACCCTGATGATGTTGAAGTACCCGACTATATAACCACAGAAACCAGTTATGGCTTCAATGCGGATTATATCAGCAGTGTCGGACGCTATCCGATTGGCACAGCGCAACGTGGGCAGGACAATTTTAACTGGCTCAGACATTTTGAAATCAACCTGCCTTTTACTGCAACGCTGACCATCCATTTTCCGAATCAAAGTAAACAGGTGATTATGAACGCGGCCTCTCCTGTAAGCGCGCGACAAACTCGCCTGTTTGCACCAATCTGCCGTAATTATGATAAAGATTTACCTGTTGAGGATGCCTATGCATTCAATTTACAGATTTTTGAAGAAGACCGGCTGATTGTCGAAACCCAAAAACCTGAATATCTCCCCCTGGATTTATCGTTGGAAGCGCATTTTCCAGCAGACCGTAGCTCAAGTATGTATCGTCGACTTTTAAGAAAAATGGGATTCAATGCTATTTTTGCGGCCTAGCTGATTTATATATTCAGTTCCAAGACGCAATAAAAAAGAGGTCTATTCAGACCTCTTTTTTATTTTGATGGATGTGCCAGATTGAAATTAATCAATCGCTGGAACATAAGTTCCTGCAGCGATTGCATCTTTAATACGATCAGCTTCTGCCAACACAAGTGCAAGCAAGTTTTGAACGTTTTCAAGTGTTGCAACTGGGCTTAAAGTGGTCATCTTCAATGATTGAACATTACCCACTTTAGTTACACCAATATTCGCTTCACCACGAGCAAACAATTCATCTGCCACGTTTTGGTTTAAGCTATCGATAAATTCAGCAGGATAAGCTTCTGGTACGACACGGAACAGGACTGAAGCGAATTGTGGTTCAACCAACAATTCAAGACCCGCTGTTGCTTTAATATAATCTGCAACTTCACGTGTTAATTTCACACCATGATCAATCATTGAACCATAAAGCTCTTCGCCTAATGCTTCAACCGTCATCCATAATTTCAATGCATCAAAACGACGTGTCGTTTGTAATGATTTAGACACAAGGTTAGGTACACCATGCTCTTCATCATAAGCAGAGTTTAAATATTCTGCTTCATAATGCATAAAGCGATAGTTTGCTTCGTCTTTCAACAAGAAAGCGCCACAGCTAATGCTTTGGAAATAATGCTTATGGAAATCCAGCGTGATTGAGTCTGATAATTCAATTCCATCTAACATTGAACGATGGTCATTTGAAAGAATCAGTGCACCGCCCCAAGCTGCATCAATATGCATCCATGAACCATACTTCGTAGTAATTTCACGGATTTTCTTGAGTGGATCAATTGCACCAGCATCTGTCGTACCCGCTGTTGCAACAACGCAGGCCACAATTTTGCCTTCAGACTGAAGATGCGCCATGGTTTTTTCCAGTGCATCAACATCCATCTGTGCATTTTCATTCACAGGAACAGTGACAACAGACTGGAAGCCCATACCCATCATCGCCATGTTCTTTTGCACAGAGAAATGTGCATTTTCAGAACAGATGACTTTGACGTTTTTCATTGCTTCTGCTGGAATACCATCACGCTGAACCGACCATGGCTTACCATTTTCGTCTTTCCAGTTTTTCGAGATGCACCAGTCACGTGCCAGCAATACACCCATCAAGTTTGACTGTGTACCACCAGACGTGAACACACCAGCTTGACCTGCACCATAGCCCACTTTTTGGCGAAGCCAATCAATGAGTTGCACTTCCATCAAAGAACCCGCTGGGCTTTGATCCCATGAGTCCATTGATTGGTTGGTTGCATTAATCAACACTTCCGCAATCTGGCTCATCACCATGGTTGGGCAGTGTAAGTGTGCAAGTGAATGTGGGTGATGTACTTTTAAGCTTTTGTTGAGAAAAAGCTCAACCATACGTTGTAATGATTGCTGTACACCTAAACCTTGTTTTGAAGGTGCAAAAGAGATTGCTTCACGCAAATCTTTAATGCTACCGCCAGTGTACATTTTATCATTTTGCAACCATGCTGAAACGGCAGTTACCGCCTCGCCCATTGCTGACTGATAGTCAGCAATAGATTGAGCATCATTGCAGAGTAACGCTTTACGATGTTCTGCAAAATCAACCATGAATTAGCCTCGTACTGCTTTTAATGCTTCAGCAACAGCTTTCTTGAAACGAGCAACCGCTTCTACGCACTCTTCTTGATTGATAATCAACGGGCAAAGCAAACGAATTACTGTACCGTTACGGCCGCCTTTTTCAAGCAATAATTTATTGTTGAAACAAGCAGTCTGAATTGCAGCAGCCAATTGTGCATCAGCAGGTAATGAGCCCATATGATCCGCAGGTTTACGCTCATCAACGATCTCAACACCGATCATCAAACCACGACCACGTACGTTACCAATACATGGGAATTCTTGAGCAAGTTTCTTGAACTCTGCTTGTAAGAAATCACCACGCTCTTGCGCATTTTGAGCAAGGTTTTGTTCTTTGATCACTTGAAGTGATGCTAAACCTGTACCCATCGCAAGTTGGTTACCACGGAAAGTACCCGTGTGACCCGCAGGCTGCCAAGCATCAAACTTACGTTTAATACCCAATACTGCAAGTGGTAAACTACCACCTACCGCTTTAGACATCACTACAACATCAGGCTCGATTCCAGCATGTTCAAAGGCAAACATTTTACCTGAACGTGCAAAACCAGCTTGAACTTCGTCCAAGATTAAAACGATGTTGTGCTTTTCAGTCACTTCACGGATTTTTTGCAACCATTTTACTGGTGCAGTAACAACACCACCTTCACCTTGAATCGCTTCAAGGATCACAGCTGCAGGCTTGGTTACACCACTTTCAACATCTTCAATGAAGTTTTCAAAGAAGTAAGTTAAAGCGTCAACACCTGCTTCCCCACCTAAACCAAGTGGGCAACGATATTCATGTGGGTATGGCATAAATTGCACGCCAGGCATTAAGCCATTCACCGCATTCTTCGCTGACAGGTTACCTGTCATTGCAAGCGCGCCGTGCGTCATACCATGGTAGCCACCAGAGAAACTAATCACTGTGCTACGACCCGTATAAGTTTTCGCTAATTTAATCGCTGCTTCTGTACCATCTGCACCAGATGGACCACAGAATTGTAGGCAATATTCTTCTTGACCGCCTGGCAAATAAGCCAAAAGCGCTTCAGTAAACGCATCTTTTAAAGGAGTCGTTAAGTCTAAAGTATGCAATGGCAAACCGCTTGCCAATGTGTCTTGAATACTTTGAATCACCGCAGGATGATTATGGCCCAAAGCCAATGTTCCTGCCCCAGCTAAACAATCAAGGTACTCTGTACCTTCAACATCAGTAACCCAACAGCCTTGTGCTTTTGCTATCGCTAACGGTAATTTACGTGGATAACTACGAACATTCGATTCCATCTGACTTTGGCGAGTCAGATAATATTCGTTAGTTGCATTAGCGGCAGGATTTACGGAAGTAACGCTCATATCGAATTACCATCTCTGATATGGGTAAAAGAAATAAGTCTGGTGACTTGCGGTCGTTTGACTCGGTGCTTTTTAGAATCTAGTGCAGACACTTGTTTATATCTTTCAACTAGGAGCGAGATGATACCTAATTTTGAAATAAAATAAACACTTTTTGTGTCTTACATGCATCTAAATTATTGAAAAAATATTTCATTCCAATAACTATGATGGATTATCATCATACTATGTGACAAGCTAAAGAAAGTAAGCTTTTTTTAATCCCGCCTGCGTTTTTAGATAAATGGTCAAATTACTGCACTTAATAATCTGATTTTAAATATTTTTTGTTTTATTTTCCTGTTGCAAAACACTGCTAATCTCTTACAAAGTCACCACAAAATATGCAGAAGTTCAACATCAGTTCTTTTTAATATCAAACTGGTAAAAATAAATTTTCGATATCAAATTCTAAGGACATTTTTATGCGTACTTTAGCACTTGCTACATTAATGATCGGGGCTGCATTGAGCCCAAGCCTTTTTGCTCACGAGAATGAGAACTTGAACTACAACATTGTGAATATCCAAGCAGACGCATCACGTCAGGTTGCCAATGATGAAATGCGTGCCGTGCTTTATGTTGAGAAAAGCAATAAACAGCCTGCTGAACTCTCAAATCAAATCAACCAACTGATGAATCAAGCGCAAGCAATTGCACGCAAATATTCACAGGTCAAAGTCGAAACAGGCGCACAAAGTACCTACCCTGTGTATGACAATGACAGCAATAAATTGAAAGAATGGCGTGCCCGCGCGGAAATCCAACTGGAAAGTAAAGACTTTAAAGCTGCAAGCCAGTTGATCAGTGAATTACAGCAAAGCTTGCAGACCCAATCGATTAACTTCACCGTGTCGGATGAACAGCGTAAAAAAGTTGAAAATGAGCTGATGATTGAAGCATCGAAGAACTTCCAGCAACGCGCACAAGCCATCACCCAAGCATGGAATAAAGGCCAATACAATCTTGTGAGTTTAAACCTGAATACCAGCAACTACTTCCCGCAACCGATGATGCGCGGCGGCATGGCCAAGTTTGCCATGGCTGAAGCAGCCCCTGCTCAGGATATGGCAGCAGGTGAATCAAAAATCACGGTCAGTGCCAATGGTTCAATCCAATTTAAATAATAGCTCTGACAATAATAAAAAGCCGTGCTTAAGCACGGTTTTTTGCTATTTGAAATAGCCAAAAATATCTTGAGTAAAAAAACAATTAACTTAACTCATTCCATAGTTATAAGTGATAATCATTCTTATTTCATTCAGCGCAATAACTGATTAAGATTCGGGAAATTTATAGCATTCGCCTCCTGATATGAAAATTGCATCCAATACAGCGACATCATTGATTAAATTCCAGCCCTCTTCTTTAAGTCTAGCTATTGCCATTTCATTGAGTGGTGTATCTCATGCGGCTTTTGCCAATGAAGCACAACCCGCTGAAACACAAACGCTTGCGACGATTTCAATTCAGGCACAAGGCAATTGGCTAGACGATGCCAATGCTGAAAAAGTACAACAACATGCAGGCGCACGTAGCATTATTGACCGCAAACGTTTGGATGAGATTGCCACCACCTCAATTCGTGATGCTTTAAAACAAATTCCTGGGGTGCAAGTCCAAGACAGCAATGGTACGGGTGGCAGTGATGTTTCTTTAAATATTGGGGTACGGGGTCTTACCTCACGCTTGTCCCCCCGCTCCACCGTACTCATGGATGGCGTTCCACTTTCTTTTGCCCCATATGGCCAGCCGCAATTATCATTAGCCCCAGTTTCTATGGGTAATATTGAATCGGTCGATGTGGTGCGTGGTGCAGGTTCTGTTCGTTTTGGGCCACAAAACGTGGGTGGGATCATCAACTTTGCAACACGGTCAATCCCCAAAGAATTTTCAGGTTCAGTTGGCTTAACCACTGAGTTTGCAACAGGAACAGACCAACTCAAGTACACACCGAATCTGTTTATTGGTGGCACACTCGACAATGGTTTGGGTATGGCTCTGCTTTATTCAGGCAGCAAAGGTGACGGCTATCGCGAAGCCAATAATAAAATTGATATCGATGATGTCATGTTAAAAACCGCCTACCAATGGACTGATCAGGATGCCATCGCAGTCAATCTGCATCATTATGAAGGCCGTGGCGAGATGCCTGAAGGTTTAACGGCGGCTCAATTTGCAGATAATCCGTATCAATCCAATCAAAGCCGCAACTATTTTGCGGGTCGCCGTTCCGATGTGTCTGTGAAATATAGCCATAAAGATGAATTGAATAACTTTGAAGTGTTGGGTTATTACGTTGATTCTTTCCGTACCAGTGACTTAGAGTCCGTTGCCAATAATGGTACCAGCCGTATTAGTAACTCTCCTCGCGATTATAAATATTTTGGGATTGAGCCACGTTATTCACGTGCCTATCGTTGGGCGGGAATGGATAACGAAGTGACCATTGGCTATCGTTATTTACAGGAAGAAAGTTCTGAGTTCTCAGGACGCACGGCTTCTTACAACACGCTCACAGGGACACCCGGTGAACGTATCGCCAATACCACCAGTGACGGCGGTACCAAAGCGCATGCCTTTTATATCGACAACCGTTTTGGCCTCGCGAATTGGGTGATTACACCTGGGGTTCGTTTTGAATCGATTGATACCCATAATGATTTCACAGCTTATCAAGATGGTAGCGCCACCAATACTGTTTATCCAAAAATCAAATCTGACGAGCTCTTACCAAGCTTATCGGTGCTGTATAAAGCCAATGAGAACTGGAATATTTTTGCCAATGCTGGTGTTTCATTTGGTCCACAGCAATACAACCAACTCGTTACGACTAAGTCTGTTGGTGGTGTGAATACTGCTGCAACGACGCTGGATGGATTACATCCTGAAAAATCTAAAAACTATGAAATCGGAACTAAATATTTAGGCAATGGTTTAAGTGCTGAGTTGACGGTCTTTTATTTAGATTTTGATAAAGAATTGATGTTAGAACGTCCTGATGCTATCGGTACAGGGGTTTGGACAGACTTAGGTGCAACTAGTCATAAAGGTGTTGAAACAGGAATCAGCTATGATTTCGGTCAACTGGCTGATGCGCTAGAGGGTCTCAAGGTCTACGGGAATTACACCTTTACCAAAGCAACGTCTGAAGCGGGCAAGTTTGAAGGCAAAGATTTGCCCTTCTATTCACGCCATGTGGGTAACCTCGGTTTAGCCTATCAAGTTGATCAATGGTCAGTGAATGCAGACATGTTTGCGCAGTCCAAACAACATGCACCGGGTTCAGATGATGTTTATCAAACGCAAGAAACCGCAGATGGCCGCACAGGTGACATTCCTGGATATTCAACTTTTGCCGTACGCACAGGCTATGACTTTAGCAATCAACTCAAAGGCTTAAAAATAGCGGGTGGGATAAAGAACGTGTTTGACAAGCAATACTATACCCGCTCATCTGACTCCACAGGCGGTAAATATGTGGGCCAACCACGAACCTTCTTCCTGCAAACATCATATGATTTTTAAATATAAAACGCCGAACGTTTAAGTTCGGCGTTTTATCTCTTTCATAGCGAATATAGTCGATAAGCCACAATCTAAATTAAATCAAAATCTTGATTCAGTGTACCCCGCAACATTTTACCCCTTAACAAAAAAAATTATATATTTTATGTAAAAATTAAATTAATTTTAACTAAATAATTTCTGTAAATGAGAACCACAATCAATTAAGATGGCGGCGCAAAAATAACTCCTCCAATTCAGATGCTGGGCAATCAACTTATGAAGTGTTCGTTTTCTCATCCTGTTTCTTTTTCAAAATTTAAGCCCTCTACCCTAAGCTGTGCCATCACAGCACTGATCAGCTGCGTTGCAACGACAACATTTGCTGATGACAGCCAAAGTAATACCACACAAACGCTGGCAACCATTTCCATCCAAGCTGAGGGCAACTGGTTAGAACAAGCCAATGCCAAAAAAGTGCTCAACCATCCCGGCGCCCGTACTGTGGTTGATCAACAAAGTTTAGAAGCACGCGGCACAACCTCAGTGAAAGAAGCGTTGCGTACAGTTCCCGGTGTTCAGGTCTCTGAAAACTCAGGCACCTCTGGCAGCGATGCCTCTTTAAGTATTGGTGTCCGTGGCCTAACCTCAAGATTTTCACCTCGTTCGCAACTGATGATCGATGGTGTCCCTTTAGCAGTAGCGCCCTATGGACAGCCTCAGCTTTCATTGGCCCCAACCACCTTGGGCAATATGGAGTTGATTGATGTGGTTCGTGGGGCTGGCTCCGTCCGCTTTGGGCCACAAAACGTCGGTGGCATTATCAATTTTAATACGCGCAGCATTCCAGAAAGTTTTGCAGCCAGTGTCGGTATGACCACGGAAGTGGCTGAAAATGGCAATTTAAAAGTCAACCCAAACCTGTTTGTTGGAACCACTTTAGACAATGGCCTCGGTCTAGCTTTGCTCTATTCTGGGGTGAATGGTGATGGTTATCGTGATCAAAATGATTATGCCAATATCAATGATCTACGTTTAAAAGCCCGCTATGCCTTAGATGATTATTCAAGCATTGAAGCGAATCTGCATCGTTATGAAGCCAAGGTGGATATGCCTGGCGGTTTAACGCCTGCACAGTATGCGCAAAATCCCTATCAGTCTTTACGCAACCATGACTATATGGAAGGCAACCGTAATGATATCTCACTGAAATATAATTATAAAAAAGACAACAATGCCTTTGAGGTACTCGCTTACCACCTCGATAGTTATCGTGATGCAGGTGTAGAGCGCAGCGGTTCCAGTCTTTATCAGATTGCCCCACGTGATTATAAAGTGACTGCCATTGAACCACGTTATTCACATGCATTTCAGCTCGGCGATACGCTGAATGAAGTGTCTGTCGGTTATCGCTATTTAAAGGAAACGAGCAGTGAATCCGTTGATCGCGCCAATTATAACCGTGACACAGGCCCAAGTGATTTTTATGGCTGGACCAAAGCGGATGGCGACACCGAAGCGCATGCCGTCTATGTCGATAACCGTACCGATTTAGGCGCATGGTCCTTCACGCCTGGGATTCGTTTCGAGCGAATTAAAACCAATGAGAACATGTATAAGTTAAACCGTGATTATTCAGTTCTGAATGGCGTGAATGCCAGCAAGTCCTATGACGCTGTACTGCCAAGCTTTGCGGTGATGTACAAAGCCAATGATCAATGGAATATTTTTGCCAACTACGGTAAATCATTTGCTCCACTGCAATATAGTCAAATGGCCAATACCAATGCCAGAGGTGCTTATTTGACTATGGACGGTTTAAATCCTGAAAAAGCAGATAATTATGAAATCGGCACACATTATCTGGACGATTATTTATCGCTTGAATTTACCCTGTTCTATATTGATTTCGCCGATCAGCTCAAGCGTGATGATGCTACACAAACCTATTCAAATCTGGGGGCGACCAAGCATAAAGGCGCTGAACTCGGCTTTAAATATAATCTAGGTGCAATTAATGATGACCTAGCCAATGTCTCGATGTATGCCAATACCACCTATACCAAAGCAACCGCATCGGCAGGTCAAGACTCAGGCAATGAACTGGATTTCTATTCAAACTGGATCGGAAATGCGGGTGTGGATTACAAACGTGATCAATGGACCTTCAACACCAATGTCTATGCACAGTCGCGTCAAACGGCCTCAGGAAATAACAATGATGGTACAGGTCGTTATGGCAATATTCCGGGTTACGGTATTGTTGGTGTTCGCGCCGCTTATGACTTTGCCGATACCTCTCTGTCAGGCTTAAAAGTTGGCTTAGGTGTGAAAAACCTATTTAATCAAGACTATTACACCCGTTCCGCAGATCAGGTTGGTGGCATCTACGCAGGCCCTTCTCGGACCTACTATTTACAGACCTCGTTTGATTTCTAATACCCTAAAGCCGAATGTCCGCATTCGGCTTTTTATTGATTGATTTCAAAATACTGTGTCAACTCAATGCTATTGGGTAACTCATCAAATTCACTAAGTTTTGGATGCGTCTCAGCCCAACTCACTTTAGAGTTCACACAAAAATTTAGCTCGAGCTCTGGGCTAAAATCTTCCTGAATCAATCCCAAAGGAATCCACATCACCTTTGGGTTGATCTTTAGCGCATTCGGTACAGGTGAGCCACATTGCCTACAGAAACTACTATTAAAACCAGTATCTTTAATATAAGTCTGAATCAACTGCTCGCCTTGCTGCCATTGAAATGATTCCGTCTGCACAAAGGTGGAGGCATTCGATGCAGCACCACTCTGCTTGCGGCATAGGCTGCAATAACAGCGATACATCATTTTGATCTTTGCCAGATGGAACTGAAAGCTGATCGCCCCACACAAACAAGCCCCTGTAAATTGTATCTTCTGATGATTTGCTCTCATCAATAATGATCCTGATTGTTGTTATTTGATTAAGCTTGGCTCAAATGTTGTAATGAATCCCAAGCCGCTTGTGCCAGTATTTCCCGATAAGCCGTTGGACTGGTCAATACTTTTTCAGACAACCAAGCACGGCAATAACTTTCACTGGCACCGATCACCAAAGACATCATCAACTCTGCTGGCACTGATTTTAATACACTGGCATCGGCATAGTTGGAAATATGCGCAATGATGTGTTGATTTCTGAGTTTATTTTTGTCATTTAAGACTTGTCGATATTCACCCTGTCGCACACTCAGATGAGCGAGCAAAAGAAATTGCGCGAACTTGGGCTGATCAGAAACCCAGTCGGTATAACTATAAATCAGTGCATAGAGCAATTCTTTGAGTGTTTTTGCTTGTTGTAAATACTGATCACGTAGCTGCGCCTGATCATCCAATGCAGCAAACACCAGTGCTGCAATCACGCCTTCTTTGTTTTTAAAATGATGATAAATCGCACCGACACTGCTCTCTGACTTCGCTCGAATCATGTCGATACTGGTCGTTTCCAGACCATATTCAAGAAAACAGGACAAGGCATCCGATAAAATCTGGCGTTTTAATAAGGATCTACGTTGTGGATATAAACGTTCTAATAATTGCTGAGCTGCCTGCATGCTTTCATCAAAATGACCAATAATCGGAACTATTGTGTATGACTTGACCACAGCTTGTAAACAGAATTATATTCTGTAAAAGAATTTAATTCTGTTAAAGGAAGCTTCATCATGGCCTCAACGCTAGATCTATGGAACAAAGTCTCTGTCTTACCTGCAGGTAAATGGACATTCACCCGAATGTTGTGCCTTAAAGCGCCGTATTTCAGTAGTATTTCCCCGCTGTTTGAAGAACTTAAACCTAACGCCTGCAAAATTAGTATCAAGAAAAAACGGAGCGTGTTGAATCATATTGGTACGGTACATGCAATCGCGATGTGTAACATGGCTGAACTTGCGGGTGGAACCATGACTGAAGTGACGGTACCCACAACCCATCGCTGGATTCCCAAAGGCATGACGGTTGAATATTTAAAGAAGGCTGAAACTGATCTGATTGCGATTGCTAGCCCTGTTGATGAGCATTACGATTGGGACAAAGCAGGTGAATATCTGGTGAATGTTGATGTACTCGATCAACACAATGAAAAAGTATTCCATGCCACCATTACCATGTGGATTTCCAAAAAGAAGAAATAAAATAAAAAAGCCCTGAAGCATATGCATACAGGGCTTTTTTAGGCGTTATCGCTTACTTTTTAAAAGGCAGTGCATATTTAAAAATACGCCCAACCACTTCACCAAACTGCTTCACAAAGCTGGCATTGTTATAATGCAGGCCATATTTCTCACAAACCGCCTGTACTTTCGGTGCAACTTGACGATAGCGACGTGCAGGAATATCAGGGAATAAATGATGCTCAATTTGATGGCTCAAATGTCCCGTTAAGATATGGAAGGCTTCTGAACCAGTCAGATTGGATGAACCACGGATCTGACGCATATACCAATGGCCACGGCTTTCATCTTGCAATACGGCTTTCGGGAATACTTCAACATCTTTGGTAAAGTGACCACAGAAAATAATACTGAATGTCCAAACATTACGAATCCCATTCGCCACCAAATTACCAGTAAATACTGGAATCGCCGCAGGACCAGCAATCAATGGAAAGAACACATAGTCCTTAAACATTTGCTTAAGGATTTTCTTTTGTGCAGGCTGCCATTCACGTTTGAATTGCGCCATGGTTTTACGCTTATAAAGCACCTTACCCAATTCAAGATTTTGAACTGCGACCCCCCATTGGAATAACAGGCTAAATGGCACGATATACATCGGCTGAATTAAAGTGAACTTCGACCAGCGCTGTTCAGGAAACAAACGGAATACACCATAACCGACATCATCATCCATACCTTTTACATTGGTATAGGTATGATGCTTATAGTTATGGGTTTGACGCCAGTTATCCGAAGTTCCTACCGTATCCCATTCATAGGTTTGACCATTAAACTTCGGATCATTCATCCAGTCATACTGACCGTGCATGACATTATGGCCCAACTCCATATTTTCCATGATTTTGGCGAAACCGAGTAAGCCTGTACCGAGTAACCATGCTGGAGGAAACCAGCCTAGAAATAAACAAGCACGCCCAGCCAGACTGCTATAACGAATGGTGGAATAGACACGGCGAATATATTTGGCATCTTTCTCGCCTAAATCATCTAATACTTCTTGTTTGATTTGATCGAGTTCACGAGCAAAAGCATCTAATTCTGCAGCAGTTAAATCACGATTTTTGGGATTTTTAAAAAATTCCATCTTAACAGGCATGTTCATAATCAATTACTCTCTTATAGATCAATCACAAGATCAGACTGGGCTGAATTGACACAAATTTTTAATAGCTGTGTTGGTTCATTATTGGCAGCACCATTCAATAAGTTTTTGGTTGCGCCTTGTGCTTTATTACAGGCACATTTATTACAAATCCCCATACGACAACCATGATTTGGCTTGATGCCTTGATGTTCTAAGCTAGACAGAATCGATTGGCCTTTAGGAATGGCGATGGTCTTATTGGATTGGGTCAACGTAACATTGATAAAGCCTGTATCCGCTGCATCCACATCAAATTGACTCAAGCTAAAAGCTTCAGTTTGTAAGGCTGCAGCGTCTTGGAACAAACGTTCTGCTGTTGCCGCAAAACCCGATGGTCCACAGGCATAGACTGTGGTTTCAGCTAAATCACGAATATGATCAACATGGCTTTGATTTAAACGTTGATCTTGTTCTTGGGTATAAAAAATTTGGGCACTAAAATTTGAAAAATTTTCAGATACTTCTTTCAGATATTCTGCATAAGCTGCATCGGCATGGGTTTTGACCCAATACATCAATTGGACGGATGTTGTATTCAATTGTTTTGACTGACATAACGCTTCAATCAAACTTAGCATCGGGGTAATACCACTCCCCGCTGCCAGCAATACTAAATGAGGGGTTGCAACGGTCTGCTGCATCTCACCATAAGGCTGCCCTAAACGTAAGATATCTCCGGTTTGACTGCCTTCAACCAGCCAAGAACTAACTAGGCCTTGATCCACTTTTTTTACGGTTAAACAGAGATGATCGGCATCCACCTGCATCAAGCTATAGGTACGCTCGTAGTGGCGACCTGCGATATCAACTGTTACAGGATGATGCTGCCCAGCAACACCACGAGCAACATGGCGGTTGCATTGCAGAATAAGACTGACGGTGTCTTTTGCCACGATTTGTTTTTTTACGATTTTGGCAAGAGACTGATTAATCGACCACAATGGATTGATTTTCTGTAACCAAAAATTGGCGTCATGGCTGTTCATCACACTGTGAGCCAACGAATTAAATAGAGAATTTCTCTTTTCAATTGCTTGCATGAGCAGGTTTACTCTGGTTGTTTGCTAATTATTATACATATGTATATATATTTGTATATACACTCGTATAAGAATTTACATTTCACAAGTCCACTGACAATCGCTATAATCCCGAGTAGCTTACTTATATATTGAAAACAATGGTTCATTCTTCTTTTTTACCGCTCGGTCATGACAACTTAAACGAACAAGATGTCATTCCTATGAAATCTCCTGTGCGCTCAGTAGGTAGAAAAGCAACCATTACCAAAGAAGAGTTGTTTCAAGCCACGCTCAACTTGATTGGCCCGCAAAAAAGTATCGCCTCGCTCAGCTTACGTGAAATTGCACGCGAAGCAGGTATTGCACCAAATAGTTTCTATCGTCATTTCAAAGATATTGATGAACTGGCAATTGCCCTGATTGATCAATCGGGTTTGGTACTGCGCCGTATTATTCGTGAAGCACGTTTACAGGCCTCAAAGCAGCAAAGCATTATCCGCAGTTCGGTTGAAGTGTTTATTCAACAATTGAATACCGATGAAGGCAACCTAAGTTTGTTATTACGTGAAGGTTATACCGGCTCGACCTCATATAAGGCCGCAGTTGACCGTCAACTTAACTTCTTTCAGCAAGAGCTTCAAGAAGACCTGATTCGTTTAGAGCGCTTAAATAACAGTAAGCTCAGTCATGCTGATCTTGCAGCCAAAGCCATCACGCAATTGGTGTTCAATATGGGCGCAAAAGTGCTGGATTTGCCTGCGGAACAACGTACTGAAGTGGCAGAACAAACCATGGTCATGATTCGTATGATTTTAGAAGGTGCGCGCCATATCAATGAAATGGAAATTGATTAATTGTTCGCAGCGCAATAGGATAGATGTCATCAAAATCATATGTTTGTTCTTTAACATAACAACAACTTAAACTAGGCATCTAGATCATGAATCTACTCAGTGACCGTCAAAGTATCATCGCCAGCTTTATCCTGATGGCTTTGTTTTTAATGATGGTCATTCCCCTGCATTTACTTCCGAGTTTTTTTGCAGGTTTTCTGGTCTTTGAAATTATTAACAGTTTAAGTTCGATTGTTGAAAAACATATTGATGGTCAACGCGCACGTATCTTTATCAGTATTATTCTGGGTATTTTAACCACGTTTCTGATTGGCTTTTTTATTACCAGTCTGATCAGCTTTGTGATCTATGATTTGAAAGGGACTGGACTAAACTCCTTTAACTTTAAGATCGATCAAACGCTGATTAAATTCCAAGCGGAAATGAGTCATTACCTGCCAGGTTATTTGCCGCATAGCGTGGCGGATATCAAGAACCAGATTCTGTCTTTTATCAAAAATAATATTTCGATCGTCAAAAATACAGGAACCGATATTCTGCATAATCTGGCGACAATGGTGATTGGTCTGATTGTCGGGATTTTGGTGTCGATCCAGAATTTCAAACAACATGCGCCACAGCCTGCGTTTAAAGCGGCTGTGCTGCATCGTATTCAAAAGCTTTCCGTTTCTTTTAAAAATGTGGTCTTTGCTCAAGTGAAAATTTCCTTGATCAATACCGCATTATTTATGATTTTTGTTTTTATCGTTCTGCCAATCTTCAATATCCATTTACCTTTTGCCAAAACCTTGACCATTCTGACCTTTATTTTTGGTCTACTGCCGATTATTGGTAATCTGATTTCAAATACCTTGATCATTATGGCGGGTTTGACCATCTCGCTGTCTGTGGCAGCTATTGCATTGGCCTATCTCGTGATCATTCATAAGCTGGAATACTTCGTCAATGCTAAAATCATTGGCACCAAAATCAATGCCAGTGCATGGGAAGTATTATTGGCGATGCTCATTTTCGAGTCGATTTTTGGACTCAGCGGTCTGATTGTTGCGCCTATTTTCTATGCCTATATCAAACTGGAATGTAAAGATGCAGGGCTGATTTAAGCCATTTTTTAACAATTCGAAAAGAAGTCTAACAGATGGAAGCATCATTCCATCTGAATCAAAACCAATAAAATCAAAAACAAAATTGATGATAAGCAAACTTACAAAAGCCTAGAAAACAAAAACACTCAAGCCCCAATTCAAGCGATAAGCTAGCCATGAAATGAATGGTTTTTATTCACGATGTTTCATCACATTATAATTGAATGAGGTAACTATGAATTCTTCAACAGCGAAAGCTTTAAAAGTATATACACGTAATAATTTAGATGATTCAATCAAAGAGTCCACGGTAAAAATCTTAAATCAAATCCTTGCCAACCTGATTGATCTGTCCTTATTGACCAAGCAGGCGCACTGGAACATGCGGGGTAGCAACTTTATTGCAGTGCATGAAATGTTAGATACGTTCCGTACTTCATTGATCACCCATTTAGACAATGTCGCAGAACGTGCGGTACAGATCGGTGGAACCGCATTAGGAACAACACAAACGGTTGCAGAAACATCACATCTCAAGCCTTATCCTGTGGCAATTCACGCGGTACAAGACCATCTTAAAGAGTTAGCAGATCGTTATGGTGTGGTAGCCAACCATCTGCGTGACACCATTGATGAAATTCAAGACCCAATTTCTGAAGATATTATCCATGCTGCGTTAGAAGATCTGGATCAATATTTATGGTTTTTGGAAGCCAATATTGATCACTAAAAATCTCCCTATAAAAAAGAGGACTATTCAAGTCCTCTTTTTTTATAGCCGTTTTAATTATGGCTTAACCACAACCAAGACCTGAATCGCTTCTGGTGTCACAGATAGACCATCCAACAGGCCTAGGCCTTCTTTTTGGAACTTCTGTAAACGCTCAATTTCGTCTTCACGAATACTTGGATTAAATTGCTTGAGATAGCTTAAACGGTCAATTTCATATTGCCATTTGCCACTGTAATGCTCTTTAGCTTGTTGCATCAATTCTGGCAAAGAAGTTTTAGCAATGTCTAAAGCTTGCGCATAACGGGTTTCGATCACATCACGACGTGCTTTCACCACTTGACGACAGCTATTGCCATCTAGATGATGCAGGTACGGACGTAAAATGCTTGGGTCAATTTTGGCTGACAAGTCTTGACCATTTTCACTAAGCAATACACGAATCAATTGCTTTGGTAAGCTTGATGGTAAATTTAAGGCTTTTGGTGCAACCACATCGACCTTAAACCATACTTCCAATAATACCGAACCTTGTTTCAATGCATTTGATTTCAGTAAAGCAACATTGGTACTACCAAATGATTGCGTGCGGATCATTTCCATCACGCTTTCAATAAATGGATGTTCCAAAGTCAAATATTGTGCATCTTCACGGATTTGTGCCTGATCACGATAGAAGGTCGCAGTCATGCCTTCTTCATCCAAGGTAATTCCTTGAACTTGCATTTGATCAGTCGGCTTGATGATCACCGTACCATTGCTTTGCTCATCAAAATCAATATTGGTGGATGACATGAAACGCTTCACGAACATTGGCAAAGTGGTGTTGTCATCATAATCTTCAAGCGCTTGTACAATGCCTTGTGCAACCACTGGACGACAAGAGTTGTACTCAAGTAAACGGTCACGACCGGCCTGTAATTCAGCTTCCAAGGCTTGACGCTGAACATTGACTTCTTCAAGTAAATCTTCAAACGTTTGACCTTGATCGGCCAATAAGCAATCTTTCAATTCAACAATAAAATTCTCTTGTAGCGTTTGCGCCGTCGGAGAAATACTGCTGAAAATATTGAGTGCTTCGTTGTACCAACGGAACATACGTTCCTGTGCTGTACTCATCAGATACGGCACATGGATTTGAATACGGTTTTCTTGACCAATACGGTCCAGACGACCAATACGTTGTTCCAATACGTCAGGGTTTGCAGGTAGATCAAATAAGATCAAATCACTGGCAAACTGGAAGTTACGCCCTTCTGAACCAATTTCCGAACACAATAGGATTTGAGCGCCATAACTGTCTTCTGCAAAATATGCCGCAGCTTGGTCACGCTCTAATAGACTCATGCCCTCATGGAACATGGCGGTACGAATACCAGCATGTAAACGTAGAACATTTTCCAATGCTTCTACCACTGGCCCGCTGCGTGCAATCAACAACACTTTTTTATGTTTTAAATCTTTGCGCAGCACTTCCATCAACCAAGGCACACGCGGATCATTTTCCATCCATGCGCCATCCAGTTGACCTTCTTCTGGCCACATTTGCTCACGCATTTTGCCATCAAATGACCAGTTTTCTGGTGCTGGCAAAGGTGCTGGCTGGCAATCACGACCTGGGAAGCCTTGAATCGCTTCACGAGTATTACGGAATAAGATACGACCTGTGCCGTGACGGTCTAATAATTCATGAATCGCACGCATACGCTGTTCAGGTTGATCATCAATACGATGACCCAATAAACCGTCCAGTGCAGCAAGATGCTCTTCTGTTAATGCTTGATCAGACATCAACACTTCTGCAATTTTTGCAGTATGTTGATATTGTTCTTCTTCATCAAGGAAACGATCTAGGCTGCTGAAACGTTGCGGATCGAGTAAACGAAGACGGGCAAAATGGCTTTCAACGCCTAATTGCTCAGGTGTTGCGGTGAGCAGTAACACACCTGCTGTTTGTTCAGCCAATTCTTCGACCAGATCATAACGATCATTACCGCCTTCTTCTTCACTCCACATCAAATGATGGGCTTCATCGACCACCAATAGATCAAAACCAGCTTCCATGGCCTGCTCACGCAAGTCATCGTGGTCAACCATCAGGTCGACGCTGGCAATAATGCATTGCTCAGTCAAGAATGGATTCAGATCAGGATCATGTTCTTTGATCGAAGCAGTACGGGTTAAGTCGAACAGCGAGAATTGCAAATTGAAACGACGGCGCATTTCAATCATCCACTGATATTGCAATGAATCAGGGACTAAAATCAGGATGCGTTCTGAACGGCCTGTTTTCAGTTGTTGATGAATGATTAAACCTGCTTCGATGGTTTTACCTAAGCCAACTTCATCGGCCAATAAAACACGCGGAGCAAAACGTTTACCGACTTCATGTGCAATATAGAGCTGGTGTGGAATCAAGCCTACACGTGCACCAAGAAAACCACGTAAAGGGCTGGTGTGCATTTGTGCCTGCAACAGCATCGCTTCAATGCGGAGGTCATACCATTCTTTATAATCAACTTGGCTGGCTAGCAGACGTTCTAATGGTTTTGACAGCTGGATTTGCGCACCGATACGGGTTTCATTCAGTGACTTACGTTCTTGTTCGCCATTTTCAAGGCTACGAACCACATCATAACGCAGTACGCCATGACGATCTTCAATCGACTCAACAGTCCACTTGATGCCTTCTTGGTCTTGTACTTCATCATTAACATTA
This sequence comes from Acinetobacter sp. 102, assembly GCF_037028485.1. Classification (NCBI taxonomy): domain Bacteria; kingdom Pseudomonadati; phylum Pseudomonadota; class Gammaproteobacteria; order Moraxellales; family Moraxellaceae; genus Acinetobacter; species Acinetobacter sp. 102. The sequence goes on along the minus strand of NZ_JAZEZK010000019.1, from coordinate 20,036 downwards.
AAGATGATGCGAGATAAAGGCGCATTGTTACGTGCATAGACACGAGTTTCATCACTTTTAGGGAATAAAATGCTGATAGAACGTTCATCTACATCAATAAGAACCCCTAAACCGAGTTCAGTTTCAGTATCTGATAACCAACGTTGACCAATAGCAAACTGCTGCAATTTTTCCACCTTTATCTCAAGTTAGCCTACATATTTTATGCCCTGACCTAAATAAAAGTTAAGGCATTTTATGTAGTTTTCAACGATGTATTTTGACACAAAGCGCAATCAAATAGCGTGCATCACATCGTGTTTCATAAAAAAGTTTTTAGACTAAAACGGTACTGCACAATCAAAGCTGAGTTGTGCACCAGTTTTAGGATGCGCAAAGCTCAATTGCGTTGCATGTAAGCACAAACGCGGATAAAGCTGTTGCTGTTCTGGCGTGGCATATAAGGTATCGCCTAGAATCGGATGACCTAAATATTGCATATGCACACGAAGCTGATGTGAACGCCCTGTAATCGGAATAAGTTTAACTCGAGTTACAGCTTGTCCTTGAATTTCTAGATGTTCGATCGCTTGCCATTCGGTTAATGCAGGCTTGTGATAGGAAGCATCCACAATATGCAAGGGTGGATGGCTTGGATCATAAATCACAGGAATATCGACTGTGCCCTGACCTTGTAAATGCCCAGCAACCAAAGCTTGATAAATTTTTGAGGTTTGACGATCTTGGAATTGACGTGAAATATTACTCTGTCCAAATTTGGATAAACCAAACACCAAGATGCCAGACGTATCACGATCTAAACGATGAATCAGTAAAGTTTTTGGTTCTAATTCTAATAAACGATTGATTAAACAATCTTGTAAATCAGGTGTTTTCCCCGGCACAGTGAGTAAGCCTGCAGGTTTATGGATGACCATAAAATCTTCATCACGATGAATCAAATGTTCACTTAGAAAATCATTCAAGGTAGCCTTCCAACGACTGGATGAAAACAAGCGGGCAATCATAAAAAGCTTGGCGCTGAATTACAATGCATGACACGTATTTTTACTAATTTTTTTCGTGTTTCTCTCGTTATTTCATCCAGAATCGAATTTAAAGGGTGATTTAGGTCTGTTGCTCTAGAAATTGTTGAATCGCATGTTGAGCAATTTCTGCATCTTGAAAAGATTGTACACCCGAAACACCAACAGCTCCGACAACCTGCCCTTGATAGACAATCGGCTCACCACCTTCTAACATGCCTTTTGCTGCATTGATCGTTAAAAAGCCGATCTTACCATCACGGATCATATCTTCCGATACCTTGGTGGTTCTTCGGCTGACCGCAGCAGATTGTGCTTTTTCTTGGCAAATCTGTGTCGATAATACCGAGGCGCCATCCATACGCTTCATCATTAATAAAGTTCCTCCGTCATCGACAACTGCAATGCTGACATTAAAGCTGTGCGCTGTTGCATATTGCAATGCTGCGTCAACTAAAATTTCCACATCAGCGGACGTTAAATAATGTTTAGTTTTCATGTTTTACTCCATTCCTATGGGTTTCTTATAAAAAGCTTTTAGATATGATACAACTGCCATCTACAGCCTACGCAGGCCCAAAGCACAGCCTAAGACCAACGCAAATATAGTTTACTATTCAAGCATTATTTCACCTTGTGGTACAGTAAAGATTGTTTATCTTTGTGCTTCGTCGCTGAGGTTTAGCATACGAACAGCTGGGAACTCGCTAAGATTTCATTACGCTCAAGCATTATTGTTAAACCCGTTAAGCTCTCTATTCAGCTCAAGCTAAAATTCACCCATAAAAAAAGCCCGAACGAATCGGGCTTCCCTATGCATTACAGGGTTATTTCATTTTTGCAAAAGTTTCTTTTGCTGCCTGAATGGTCTCTGCAATATCTTGATCTGAATGCATCGATGAAATAAATCCAGCTTCAAATGCAGATGGAGCAAGATAGACACCACGCTTTAACATGCCATGGAAGAATTTCTTAAATGCTTCAACATCACAGGCCAACATTGAATCAAAGCTGGTAATGTCCTCTTGATCGGTGAAATACAAGCCGAACATGCCACCCACTTGTTGAGTTTTAAATGGAATACCCGCTTCATCTGCCGCAGCCTGTAAGCCTGCAAGCAATTTTGCGAGCTGTGCAGCAAGCTTGTCATAAAACTCTGGTTCACGAAGGTGTTTGAACATCGCGATACCTGCACGCATTGCCAATGGATTCCCTGACAATGTCCCGGCTTGATAAACGCCGCCTAAAGGTGCGATGCATTCCATGATTTCACGTTTACCACCAAAAGCACCGACTGGTAAGCCCGCACCAATGATTTTACCTAACGTGGTCAAGTCAGGTTTAACTTTATAGACTGATTGTGCGCCACCTAAAGCAACACGGAAACCTGTCATTACTTCATCAATGATAAAGACAGATTTGTATTCATCACAGACATCACGAATCGCTTGCAAGAAACCATCGATTGGCGTCACTAGATTCATGTTGCCTGCAACAGGTTCAATGATGACACCCGCAATCTCATGACCGAACTTGCTAAAGCATTTTTTCAATGCCTCGATATTGTTATACGGTAGCGTTAAGGTATGTTTGGCAAAATCAGCTGGTACACCTTTTGAGGTTGGCTCACCTTCACCGAGCGTCAATAAGCCTGAACCCGCTTTGACCAATAACGAATCGGAATGACCGTGATAGCAGCCTTCAAATTTCACAATCTTGTCGCGGCCTGTATAACCACGCGCCAAACGAATCGCGGTCATGGTTGCTTCAGTACCCGAGCTGGTCATACGTACCAATTCAATTGAAGGCATGATCTCGCAAATGGTGTCTGCCAAAGTGGTTTCATATACCGTTGGTGCACCAAAACTTAGGCCATCTTCCGCAGCAGTCTGTACCGCTTGAATAATATCAGGATGTGCATGACCTAAAATCATTGGTCCCCATGAACCGACATAGTCCACATAACGTTTGCCATCGACATCCCACAAGTACGCCCCTTTTGCCTTTTCAATAAAGACAGGCGTACCACCAACACCGTTAAATGCACGTACAGGTGAATTTACGCCACCTGGAATATGTTTATTTGCTTGTTTAAATAGCTGTTCTTGCTTTGGAGATAAGCTCATAAAAGACTCAACCTAGAATCGAGGACGAGGAACATTGTGGTTCCGAGAAACAATAAAAGTTCCGCGAAGCGGATACATATAATTAGTCAAATAACGTTGCCCATGCATTTACACGAGCAGGAATTTCGGCTGTTGATCGTCCTAATATATCACTAATTACGGCACAAAGGCTCGCCCCAGCCTCAATCACCACTTGAGAATTTTCAACGGTCAAACCACCAATCGCACAAATCGGCACGGCAAATTTTTGTTTCGCTTGTTTGATCACTTCAATGCCGACATTGCCTGCTTCTGGTTTGGTTGAAGTCGCATAAACCGCACCAAAGGCCACATAAGTTGCACCATCAGCAATCGCCTTTTCCGCCAACTCTAATGAGTTTAAGCAAGTTCGACCAATAATTACACCTTGTGGTAAACGTGCGGCCGCGTCACTAATTTCACCATCAGACTGTCCAAGATGCACACCTAAACCAAATTGTTCAGCCAGAGCCAGATCATCATTAATCACAAATGGGACTTGATACTTTTCACAAAGTGCTTTGATCTGCTCGACTTCACTTTGCTGATCTGCTTTTGCGACTTTCTTACGACGGTATTGCAAAATAGCAACCTGTCCTGTTGCTAAAGCCACATCTAATTTTTCTAATAATAATTGGATTGGATCATCATTGGTAATGAGGTATAGACCGCGCATGAACGTTTCACTATTCACTATAATTGCATTAACTTCAGGGTATATTTTCTTGGTTAAAAATTAAAGATAGCGAGTGTATTTACATCATTAACCGCTGCAAATCAGAACAAATAAAAAAGCTGCTAAAGCAGCTTTTGAAGTATTGAACCAATTTTAAGAATCAATTTTATCAAACTGACGATCAATCAGACTTAAACGACCACGCGCAACATCCGATAACATGCGCCAATCCGAGATAAAGCTATACAGCGGCTGTTTAAAGCTAGCAGGCTTATTATGTTCAAAGAAAAAATGCCCAACCCAAGCACAGGCATAGCCTGATACCAAACCATACAAAGCATATTTTGCCTGACGTTTACGAATCGCTTTGCTAAAGAAATATAAACCGACCGAGCTTCCTGCGACGTGCAAACGACGGCTAGCAATACTGCGATGTTCTGTTAAATAAAAGTGATAAAATTCATCATAGTTTTTAATCGGTAATGAAAATTCCACTGGCTTGGTAATATTCGCTGGTGCATTCATTTTTAGATCATCCTAATCGTGCAAGACTCTCCACACGTTAATGCATTTTCTGTACAAAATAAAGTCATTGCGTGCCATCCTTTCCAAGCTTAAAACAACTTTACAATGATTTTTGAGATCAACAAGTTATACTAAGTTTTGTCTATATCAGTCTCGGTGGTCAGGAGTCATAACATCATGGAAATAGAGCTAAAATTTCAACTCCCTGAATCTAAGAAAAAAAGTGTATTGCAGCTTTTAAGCAAACAAAAAGCACAAAAAATTCAGCTACAAGCCAAATACTATGACACTGCTGACCGTTTACTGGCAAAAAATTATGTGGCTATTCGTTTGCGTCAGGAAGGTGAACATTGGGTGCAAACCTTTAAGGCGGCCAGTAAAAACCATTTACAACGCATCGAAGAAGATATTTATTTAGGTAAATGTGCTGAAGAACCTGAACTGGATTTATCTTTATACAAACATAATCAAACAGTTCAAACTGTACTTCGCGATGTTTTAGGTGAAGCACCTGCTGAACTAAAGCTGCAATTTCAAACTGATGTACAGCGTACCTTCCATGTATTCGAGTTTGAAGGATCTCAAATTGAAGTCTGCTTAGACGATGGTGAAATCCGTACGCCAACTGATCAAGCCAAAATCTGCGAAGTTGAATTTGAGTTAAAACAAAGATCAGCACAGTCTCTGATTGATTTTGCCAAAACATGGGTAGACAAATATCAACTCTGGCTCGATGTGCGCAGTAAGGCTGAACGTGGTAATTTATTGGCTATTGGCAAAACAGTATCCCCTGCCACCAAAGCGAAGGCACTAAGCCTAGAGAAAAATGTCAGTGCTGAACAAGCAATCAAACTAATTATCGAAAATACGCTTAATCATATCTTACCCAATGCAGCCGCAATTGCCGATGGTGTAGCCGAAGCGGATCATATTCACCAAGCTCGTGTTGGTTTACGTCGTTTACGTTCTGCTTTAAAGCATTTTTCTAACTGGTCTGCGCAAATTGAGCCCTCTTGGGAAAGCCAATTGGCTGATATTTTTAGAGCATTAGGTCAATCACGCGATAATGATGCGATTCAAGATTCCGTTATTCCTTTAATAAAAGAAGTCTGTGATTTTGATTTCCCACTCCCTGAGCGTGTTGACAATAGTGTTTCTCAGTTATTCAGCCACACTCAAACCACACAGCTATTTTTAGCATTACTCAGCTTCACCTATAGTGAACATGAGTCTAAATCTAAACTTTCTAAACAAGCAGCTAAAAGCTTAACCAAGCTTTACCAAAAGATTCTGAAAGATGCAGCTCAGTTTTCAACTTTAGAAGTTGAGCAACAACATCGTACTCGTAAACGCGTCAAACAATTGCGTTATTGCATCGACTTTATTGCAGCAATTTACCCTGAAAAACAAGTTCAACAATTCTTAAATAAGTTACAGCCAATTCAGGAATATTTAGGGTTTTATAATGACTTGTTTGTTGCTGAACAAATCTTTGAGCAACAAGTTACTGAACAGTCGCAGTTTTTATTTGCATTAGGTTGGGTTAAGGCACAACAACCGCATGTGGCAAAGAAAGCGAATAAAAAGCTTCAAACTCTATCTGTTCAGGACGCTTTTTGGGATGAAAAGTGATAGCTGCATAAGGGAAAATCACCTCACTCTATTATCGTGCTGGCGGCATGGATGCCGCCGTTAAGCTGTGGCATCAAGGATGTGCCATTAGCTTAACAGAGGGGTTTTGTTACTTTTGTCCAGTCAAAAGTAAGGAACTACCTATACAAAAGGTATTAGGTTATTCATAATTTTTGAGGTCGTGCTAACCCGGAAAGGAAATGAAAATCCATTCTTTAGCAGGCAGATAATATCTTCATATTGAGCTTAAATCATTTACCGATACTTCCCAAAAATCTTCCACGTGCCATTATCTGCAATCGGATCACTATAACTGTCATTACGCTGCTTACGTGGTTTATCCCGTGCATCGACCAATTTAAAATGTGGTTCTACACTCAAAATCACCCCATTCATATAAAACCGTGTTCGAGTATAGTCACTTTGACCATGCTGAAAGACATAAGTGCGCAAATCAATAAATTCACGATGCGCCACCAAAGCAGCGCTATCATCACTGCCCAACCATTCCTGCATTGCAAAAATCTGATCCGTCTCAAATTGCCCACATTTTTCTAACAAGGCAGCGACACCACGAAAAGTTTTCGATTCCTTAGCGCGTGTTTTATTAATCCGAATCCGATCGACGTGAAAGAAAAACAGCGGCAGATTTAAATGGCTTGGTAAATGAATCGCATCCAGCACATCATCTTCCATAAAAGGCTGACATAGCTGTTGTGCTCTTTCAATCAAGGGTCGCCATTGTCGATAATATTCATCTACGTCATCTTGCAAGCCATAATAAATCGGCAAACCTTCAACATTTTCCAAATACTGAGGCGGATAAATATGTTGGCGTAATAAGGCAATATCTGTTTTCAAGCTTTGAATCGCGATTGCATCTTGCATAGTGATTATTCTAATTGCTTAGGCTATTTTAGATTAAGGCAAAGGTTTAGTTTCGGCAAGGCTTTGTCTATAATGAGGTGTCTTAACTTGTCGCTGGAAAATATCATGTCTCAAAAAATTAACGCCACCGATGTGACGGATGAAGAAGCTTTAAATGCGGTGTTTTTTGAGCGTGCAGATGAATTTATTAAACTTGCCAATGATTTCTGCCGACCACCCAAAGGTCAGCAAGCCAAGCCAGAAGAGTTACGTGGCCAAGTAAGTGCAGCCATGTTATTTGCTACTGCCCGTTTTAATACATGGGTCGCAGCCAATAACTTTAAAGATGGCAATGAAATGCGTGATGCCAAAGAACAAGTCATGTCTTATCTACTGCAACAATTCCAAATGATGTTAGAAGATAATTTTGACGAATATTGTGAACAGTTTGAAAACTACTTACGTTTCCGTAAGAACGAAGATTTTCATACACATAAACACGATCATTAATGATTGATTGTTAAAACAAAGCCACCTGATCGGTGGCTTTATTTTTGATTGCTTATTTCAAGTTTTGAGGCTGACCATATTGATCCGCCATCACTTCAACAAACTGATCAAGCTTGATGTATTTTTTGATGGCCGCATTCACATCTTCTTTGGTCAATTTCGCAAGCTCCTGATCGCGCTCTGCACGATCCAACAGCGTTTTGTTACGCTCTAACTGACCTGTCAGCATGCCATGAATATTGCGTTCATCTTCTAAAGCGGTCACACGCTTCTTCATTATATCCGCTTTCGCTGCTTCCACTTCCTGCTCAGTCACACCTTTGCTCAGCAACTCATTCAATACCTTGTGTACTGATTGTGAAACTTGCTCAGAACGGCCAGAGGTATAATTTGCAGTAATGCTTAAAGTACCATCATCAATATCTGGATCAAGATCTAAGCCACTACCAAAACCATAAACCAAAGCATTCTTCTCGCGTAGCTCTTGAGCCAAACGTGATGAAAGTTGTGAGTTACCTAAAACATGGCTCAGAATAATTAAAGCTGGCGCATCTTTATGATATGAACCAACTGGTAAGGCTAAAACACTTTGATAGCTACCAAACTCACGTTGTTCCGATAAGGCATGAACTTTCTGTGCTTTATACACCGTGTATTGGCCTGTCACTTTTGTGAATGGTTGTTTTGCTTTCCAAGAACCAAAGGCTTTTTGTAAAGTCTTCTGCATTTTCTTGGCATCAAAATCACCCGTCACAGCAATTTGAGCATGATCTGTCACAAAGAACTGATCATAGAATTGTTTCACTTGCGGCTGGGTTACTTCACTAATCTGTTTCTTCGCCAGTTCTGGTTCAAAGTGATAACGGATATCGCCTGGTTGATAGATTTCCAGAATCTTAGACAAGGTCATCGATGAGACAACCGCGGGTTCCGTATATGGACGATCCAATACAGACAGGCTTTGATTTTTTGCTAGATCAAACTCAGTTTGCGAGAATTTTGGCTGCTTAAGGACATCAACAATAAAGTTAAAGAAGTCTTCGAACTTGTCTTTCTTCGCTTGAACAACGATGGTAAAACCATTGCCATTTGAACTGACCGAGGCACCACCGCTAGCCGCAATCGCCTTATCGGTAATTTCCTGCAAAGTATGCTTTTCAGAACCACGCAGCATTAAATAGCTGGCTAAATCTAAAGTAACCCCTTTACCAAATAATGCTTTTTCATCTCCAAAATCCAAGCTAATCGTGGCATAAGTTTTATCATCACGTGTAGGCGTTGGGAAGAGTGCATAGCGGATCCCATTCTTTAATTCACCACGTTGAATTTTCTGCTCATTTTTTTGCAATTGCTGAGCAGACTGTGCCATAAATTGGGTCACTTCCTGCTTGTAAACATTTGCATCTTTTAATGGTTCAGGCTTTTCATCGCTTTGATCTAAAGTTTTTGGCTTCTCTTCTGCTTTCATAGTCATCGCTTTCTTTTGATCTTCAGGCGTCGGTAAAATATCGCCTGAAATACGATGTGAAGAGACTAAAAATTCTTTTAAGGTTTTATTCGCATCATTCAGCTTTAAGTCTTGAACTGCTTGTAAGTCCTTAAAGTATTGATCCCATTGACCATGTGATGAAACTGCATAATCGCTCAGGCGTGAACCTAAAGCGACAGCGTCATTGGCAATGGTATCTGCGGTATTTTGCGTAATATTTTTAATCCGCTGTAATTCAGCCTCGGTGAATGGCTGGCTATTTTCAACACCTGTTTTTAGTGCTTCATCAACCTTTTTCGCATCATGATTCGGGGCATAAATTGCGCCCATAAAGACCACGTTAAAGTCTTGATCTAACCATGTGGTTGATTGCACTGCGGTGCTGATTCCCGTTTCCACCATACTCTTATACAAAGTACCACTTGGCTGCATGGTATATAACGCTGGCGCAAGTGCTAAAGTCGGTTGTAATGGGGTATTTTTTCCATTCATATAGACATGGAATTTAGCTAAATCACTACCCTTTTGTACCGTAAACTGACGCTGTTCAATTTTACTTGAATCGAGAACAGGCACTTGAACTTGCGCAGGTACTGGGCGTGCTGGAATTGGACTAAAATACTGATCAATTTTAGATAAGACCTCAGTCTTATCAAATTTACCTGAAATCACCATTACTGCATTATTTGGCGCATACCAAGTTCTATAGAACTGGTTCAATTCATTCAGTTGAATCGACTTTAATTCAGGTAAATCGCCAATTGGCAAACGGCCTAAATATTGATTGCCATATGCCGCTTTCCACATTTGATCCATCAGTACAGCAAACGGTTGATCCATACGGATTTCTCGTTCACGTTTTACGATTTCAATTTCAGAAGGAACAAATTTTTCTTGTAGCACCAATTTATCCATACGCTCTGATTCAAGGTATAGGATTTCATTGAGTGCATTTTTTTCAGGACGAACAATATTTAAATATTTAGTCGCATAATAATCTGTGCTGGCGTTGGTCATCAACGTATATTGGTCTAGACGACGTTGAAACTCATCGCCCTTCACATTTTGAGTGCCTTTAAAGGCCAAATGTTCTAATAGATGTGCAAGTCCGCCTTTACCCTTAGGATCATTCAAAGAACCTGTTAAATAAACCGTATTTACATAGACTTTATTTTCTTTATCGTTTGGCGCAAGAATAACTCTGAAACCGTTATCTAATTTATATTCTTCGATATTTTTTTCACTTTTTACGAGTACCGTCTGAGACCAAGACGTTGCACTCAACCCAATCAAACAAAGAGAGAGAGTAAGTTGCTTAAACCGCATTAACATAATTTATCCAAGTGTTTTTGATGATTTAAATAAAAACGTCAAGCTATAGTAGAGAACGATTCGCATTTTTAATAGTTATGTTTTGAAAAAAGCTGTTTATTTAAACAGCTTTTATCTTTATTTTTGCACAGTTTAAGCTAAAAATCAGATTGTCAGTTCGGCTTGCATATACAATTTGGCATAACCTGAAATTTCAATACGATCTTCAGATGCAATGACACATTCTAAAATCCCACCGCGTTTAGATGCCTGAAAGGCTGTTAATCGAGTTTGATTTAATTTTTCAGCCCAAAGTGGAACAATCGCAGTATGGATTGAACCGGTTACCGGATCTTCATCAACTCCGATTGCTGGTGCAAAATAACGAGAAACACAATCAAACTGCCCTTCTCCTCTGGCGGTAATTGCAACATCGGGTTGAGAAGCGGTAATTGCCGTACGAACTTGTCCAAGTTGTTTTAGCTTTTCCAGATCAGGTTGTTCATCCAATACATCCTGTACCGTTTCATATTCAACAATATAGGCTTGGACATTGCGATAAACTGCTTTAAATGGCTTGGTAAGTCCTTCACGTAATACTTGAGGATAATCAGTAACTAACTCTGCTTTACGAATCGGGAAATTCATTTTAATTTTGCCGTCTGCATCTTGGCTAACAATAAAAACACCCAGATCGCGTACATGGAACTGGATTGTTTCTACCTTGGTAAAGTCTTTAAATAAAACAAATGCACTGGCTAAAGTCGCATGCCCACAAAACGCCACCTCATTGAGTGGAGAAAACCAACGAATCTCATAATTGGTTTCATCAATCGTTTTCACAAAAGCTGTTTCAGACAGATTATTTTCCATGGCAATATTCTGCATCAAACTATCATCTAACCATTCATCGACGACGATCACAGCCGCGGGATTTCCTTTAAATAATTCTTTTGTAAAAGCATCAACTTGGTACATCTTCATGTCACAGCACTCTCTCTATTTTTCAATTATTTTGAACATTTGGTCTATAAAGTATAGATACAGATTTTTCTAAATTTACGATACACCGTAGCATTTGTTGTTTAACTTACCTAAATGTATAAAATTTAAGCCCAAAATGTGTTCCGCTTGCTAACAGATCAGCCTAAAAGTCCAATGATTTAGCATAATTCAAAATAAGCCATACAGAATATTCACAATAAAAAATCTGAAGCTCACTATGGTATGACGCAGATTAAACAAGCGAGAAAAACCATGCGTATTCCTGTGAATGCTGTCGTATTTGAAGATTTTGAAACCCTCGACATTATGGGTCCTGTTGAATTGTTTGGCTTGCTGCACGAACATTATCAAGTCCAGTTTTATAGCCTGAATGGCGGTCTGGTTTCCAATAAACATGGTGTTTGTATCCAGACCAAATCCTTTAGCGAAATGCACGTGAATGACCAAAGTATTCTGCTTGTTCCTGGCGGCATCGTGACTTTTGAATTAATCAAAAATCAACAGTTTCTTGATCAACTCAAAACTTTAGCGGCTCAAAGTAAATACGTGCTTACCATTTGTACAGGCAGTTCATTGCTTGCAGCGACAGGTCTTTTAAATGGTGTTAAGGCAACATCGAATAAAATGGCATTTGAATTTGTACAAAAACTCAATGACCAAGTGTTGTGGCAAGCCCAAGCTCGATGGGTGATTGATGGGAAATTCTATACTTCATCGGGTGTGAGTGCTGGTATGGATATGACCCTTGCCTTCATCAATGACACACAGGGTGAAAAAGTTGCCCAGCTTTGTGCCGAAGAGGCCGAATATATATGGAATAGCAATCCAAATATTGATCCCTTTTGTAAAGTAAAAGCAGGCTGATCAACGGCTGAATATGAAGATTTATTTTGTTATCACTTGCTGTAGGTATTGTATTTTTAAATCAGCCTTTAAATAACCACATCTTTAATAAGTTGCTATTTGTTTTCACAGCATGGGTAAATAGATGTGTACATAATATAGGTAATTAATGAAAGCTCATATTTCCGCAATAAATTCAATATAATCCAATTTACTATATTTAAACTCATCAAATACACACAAAACATCTAATTTATAAACAAATTAGGCAATGCTTTGCATAAAAATTATAAAGGTGACAATCTTTATCCAATTATTTTTAAATTTTCTATTTATTCTAATAATCCTGGATATTCATAATATGCAAGCATTTATAACAAGAGGATGTTTTACTAACCACGGTGGCAAGATCATTGAAGGAGATGATTTTTGGCTGGTAGATGGTAAAGCGGCTCATTTAGAGGGAATGAAACATTATTGTCCTAAATGTAATGTGATTTCAAAAGCCATAGCAACGCAACGAGGTTTTATGCAGGTTAATTGCCATAATTTAATTGTGGCTGGCGACCAAGCAACATGTGGCGCAAAGTACATGAAGATTTCAGATTTAGCTGTGCGAACTGGTGGCTCTGGTTCGGGTGCTAGTTCAGGACAAGCAAGTAATGTTCAGAATATTATTGATCAATTAAATTTTGATGAACGTGTTCAATTGATCGATAGAGATGATAATGAACCCTTAGCAAACATCCCCTATCACCTCAAAGACTCTACTGGTAGTGTCGTAGCTTCAGGAACCACAGATGAAAATGGATATACAGAAAGGTTTCATACAACCAAAGCTGAAGATATTCACATTTTTATCGGAGAGCCGGAGTGACACAAGGAACCTGCAAAACCAATACAAAGGCTGAATCTGTACATAAACAGCCCATCAAGTTAAAAGAATATTTAATATGTGTTTATTACTACAAACCATCAAAGAGCGATGACAAGGCTTTTCAACGAGCATCAAATCACTGGCTATCCCAACTGAAGCTAAAAAACTGCGGTGATAACTATGTATTTAAAGAGTACCAAGTTACGTCAGGCCAAGACTTTAAAAAAGTTTGGAAGGAAATCTATGACGAGATAAATAAGAATGTTGCTAAGGTCAAGGAAATGCATGTTTTTAGCCATTCTAGTAAAACAGACCGTGGTAATGATGGCCTAGAGTTTTTGAGCACCAGAAACGCTCGTAATGAAGTTTTAGAGGATGGTACAATTTCCTATAGTGAAATATCCCAGTTAGAGAAATTGCGCTGGTCTCCAAATGCTAATCTCGTTTTGCATGGCTGCAATACAGGACTAAGAGGGACTTCACCTAAATCCATTGCAGATGTATTTGCAATTAGACAAGAAAAATGCAGAGTGCACGGTCAAAAAGGCTGGGCTTATTTTTCTAGAAAAGAAGCTGTTTATGAGCGAACTTCACCTACAGATAAAGAGATCTATCTATGGGCCTACAGTAGAGGGAATAACAGCTATGTAGGTAACGTAATCGGTGGGGAACGAATTCCAGCATTCATTGTTGAAAAGAAGAAGTGATATGAAAGTTAAAATCTTATTTTGGGTTGCTCTCCTAAACATTATTGGAGTTGTATTCATTTATACCCTGTCTTTTATGACAAAGAACAATCACTATGCTGTTTCAATTGATACATTTTTCATTTCCACCTCAGCTTTAATATTAATTATTACATTAATTCTGAAGCAGAAAATAGAAATTCTAATTAGTATCATCGCGTTATTACTGAGTATAAGTATGAATGTATTTAATATCAGTATTAGCTATCAAAAATGGTTAGAGCGAGAGCAGCCAGAATTAGGTCATCGAGACGCAGATTTGAATAACGAAAAAATATAATCACAGAATAGCCTTAACCATTAAATTTGAGACTGTTTTAGCACGACATGAATTTAATTAGTTCTCAATTTGGAGTATGTTACCTATTACATATCGGTCAATACTCATCTTTCCCATATTGTTTAATTTTCTATTGACCTTCTGCAAAGAAATAATAGCCAAGTTCTTAAACTGTGGCGTGTCAAATATCACATATAGCCAATGTGCTATCTCCACAAACATAAGCAGTATTATCACAGATAATCTCTACACGCATTGAATTCAAGTAACCGTTTAACGGGCTTCTTTAGATCACAATGAGTCCCTTTTATTCGACTCTATCTTTCATAACAAGATAAGCTTTTTCCATCTCCCATAAAATTGAGTGGCCTAAAACCACTCACTCATTTTGATCATACTCTTTTCACAGACTCAATCAATTCTGACATCGAAGCCTAGATTTTCTGCAATCATCAGCGTTTGATCAAGATTAATAATCGCCTCTTTAATTTGAGTCTCTTTCGGATCTAAGGCACTCAAATCACTGCCTCTTAAATCACACTCGGTAAAATCTGCGCGGTGTAGCCATGCACCAGAGAGGTCACTCTCTCGAATCGAACTTCCATGGCAACGCGCCCCAGTCAAATCAGCTTCTCTTAAACAGGTTCTCAAAAAAGAAGCTTTCTCTAAATCCGCGCCCGGCAATCCAACAAAAGCCCAATCACTGTCCTCAACCCGCATATGGTGAAACTGACAATCACTAAACATGCTACCGACCAACTTGCAGTCGGTGAATTTACTATCAAAGAAATTGCAGAAATAGAAAGTACAATTTAAAAACGCGCTATGCTGATGAACCGATGTATTAAAGCGTGCTCGTCGAAAAGTACATTCATTAAAAATCGCACCTGTGCTTTGGGCTTCTGACAGATCTAAGTCAACAAATAGCGTCCGCTCATATTTTTGATTATTGAGTACTTGTCCGTACCAATCCAAACTTGTAATGGTTTCTGTTGTTTTCGGTGCTGCTGCACCATATTTTCTTTCCGCCATGATGTTCAGCTTTTATTTTCGAATACATCAAAATATGTCATACATTCAATTTTGTACATGTTTTTCTCATGACTTGTTTATCTCAATTTTAAATAAAAAAAGAGCGGCAAAACCACTCTTTCATTTCATACTTAGACTTTAATCTTCCATATGCTGGATTATGGCTTGTCCAAATTCAGAACAACGTAATAAAGTTGCATTGGGCATTAAACGCTCAAAGTCGTACGTCACGGTCTTGGCTGAAATTGCACCCGAAACACCTTGAATAATTAGATCCGCGGCTTCAACCCAGCCCATATCACGCAGCATCATTTCGGCAGAGAGAATAATCGAACCCGGGTTGACCTTATCTTGCCCCGCATACTTCGGTGCAGTGCCATGTGTTGCTTCATAAACTGCTATTGCACCACCAATATTCGCACCCGGCGCAATCCCAATGCCGCCCACTTCTGCTGCAAGTGCATCAGAAATATAGTCACCATTTAAGTTCAGTGTCGCAATCACGGAATAATCGGCTGGACGCATTAAAATTTGCTGTAAGAATGCATCGGCAATCACATCTTTAATAATAATGTCTTTACCCGTTTTCGGATTTTTAATTTTTACCCAAGGCCCACCATCCAGCAGTTGCCCACCAAAACGCTCCATCGCAAGTTCATAGCCCCACTCTTTAAACGCACCTTCGGTGTACTTCATGATGTTACCTTTGTGTACTAGCGTCACAGAAGGTTTATCATTATCAATCGCAAACTGAATTGCTTTACGCACCAGACGTTGGGTTCCTTCTTTAGAAACAGGCTTAATGCCGATACCACAATCTTTAGGGAATCGGATTTTGGTCACCCCCATTTCTTCTTGCAAAAATTTAATGACTTTTTTCGCTTCTGGAGAATCGGCCTTCCATTCAATCCCCGCATAGATATCTTCTGAGTTTTCACGGAAAATCACCATATCCGTGAGTTCTGGATGTTGCACAGGTGAAGGCACACCTTCAAACCAACGTACTGGACGCACACAAACATATAGATCGAGTTCTTGGCGCAATGCAACATTCAAAGAACGAATACCGCCTCCGACAGGTGTAGTCAAAGGGCCTTTTATTGATATAATAAACTCGCGTAAAGCATCAAAAGTTTCTTCTGGCATATAATTGCCATAAATCTTATCTGCTTTTTCGCCGCAGTAGACTTCCATCCATTCGATTGAACGTTTGCCACCGTAAGCTTTTAACACGGCGGCATCTACTACTGCCTTCATTGCTGGTGTAATATCCACACCAATACCATCACCTTCAATAAAAGGGATGATTGGACGATTTGGAACATTCAATGACAGGTCTGCATTTACTGTGATTTTGTCTCCATCAGCAGGAACCACAATCTTCTGATAACCCATTTTGTAGGTTCTCCCTCATGTATTTAGCGATTATCTCTATGCCTTCTATGGCATACTTTCGTTTTTTATTGTATGAAACAGTTTAGTTCAAAACAGGTTTTTTTTGAGATTTATACGGGAAATAACAACATTTCTCCATTAAATAGAAACCTTTATTGTTATGATGCCGCCCATAGCCAAAGTAGTATATCCATATGAAAGTAGTCGTATTTAACAAACCTTTTGACGTTTTGTCACAGTTCCGCGAAGATGAAAAACATTTAACAGTTTCAAGTTTTATTAAAGATCCTGAACTTCGTATTGCAGGACGTCTAGATTTAGACTCTGAAGGTTTAATGTTTCTTACTGATCATGGTGGTTTAAATCAATTCATCACCCATCCTGATAATAAGAAATATAAAACTTATCTTGCTCAAGTTGATGGTGATGTCACAGAAGAAGCTATTGAAAAACTGCAAAAGGGCGTTGAACTTGCAGATGGTATGACTTTACCTGCCAAAGCGCGTAAAGTTGAACAACCGGAATGGCTATGGGAACGTAACCCACCGGTACGTTATCGTGCAAATATTCCAACGACTTGGATCGAACTACAAATCTGCGAAGGTCGTAATCGTCAAGTACGTCGTATGACAGCGGCTGTGGGTTTCCCGACTTTACGTCTAATTCGTACGCAAATTGGTAGCATTGATCTCGTCAAACTGGGTTTACAGCCTGGTGAACAACTCGAAATCGAACCTTTACTTTATCCAGACTTTAAAGACGTTCCAGCTGACAAGCCTTATGAAGGTCGTTCTTTCGCGAAAAAATCGAATAATAAACCGCATTTTTCTCGTGCCAAAGATAAAGCGCGTGAAGAAAAAGGTGAAAAACCATTTAAAGGTAAGAAAAAAGCTGGCGGTGGTACAACCCGTATTTGGCAAACTGATGATGCAGATAAACCACGTCGTAAGACCAATGGAACAACACGTCCAAATACCAAAGCACCACGCGGACGTAGTCGTAATGGCCGTTAAAATCTAAATTGAGCGCATAAAAAAGCCGATGTTTTCACATCGGCTTTTTTATATCACCGACAATGTTGTCGGTGATATATCAACAATTACAGTGACGCAAGTGTGGTATTAAACGTTGCACTTGGACGCATTACTGCATTTACTTTCGCTGGATCGATTGCATAGTAACCACCGATATCAGCAGCTTGACCTTGTACTTGAGCAAGCTCAGCAACAATCTTCTGTTCGTTTTCAGCTAATGCTTTTGCAAGAGGTGCAAACTTCGCTTTTAACTCAGCATCTTCGTCTTGAGCTGCCAATGCTTCAGCCCAGTACAATGCCAAATAGAAGTGGCTGCCACGGTTGTCTAACTCACCTGTACGACGTGATGGCGATTTGTCGTTATCCAACAATTTCCCTGTCGCTTGATCAAGTGTTTTGGCAAGTAATTTCGCACGGTCATTACTTTCTTTAATACCAAGCTCTTCTAAAGATACAGCTAACGCAAGGAACTCACCGAGTGAATCCCAACGTAAGTGGTTTTCTTCAACTAATTGCTGTACATGTTTCGGTGCTGAACCGCCCGCACCTGTTTCGTACATGCCACCGCCAGCCATTAACGGCACGATTGACAACATTTTCGCTGAAGTACCCAATTCCATGATCGGGAACAAGTCAGTTAAGTAGTCACGTAAGATGTTACCCGTTACCGAAATCGTATCTAAACCACGTGCTACACGCTCAAGCGTATAACGCATTGCACGTACTTGTGACATGATTTGAATATCAAGGCCTGTAGTGTCATGATCTTTCAAGTATTTTTCAACTTTCTTGATCAATTCATTTTCATGTGGACGGTATGGGTCTAACCAGAAGATTGCCGGCATACCTGAGTTACGTGCACGTGTTACCGCAAGTTTAACCCAGTCACGAATCGGTGCATCTTTCACCTGACACATACGCCAGATGTCGCCTTCTTCCACATTTTGGCTCATCAACACTTCACCAGTGTCTAGATCAGTAATGTTGGCAACGCCTGCTTCAGAAATTTCGAAAGTCTTGTCGTGTGAACCGTATTCTTCTGCTTTTTGCGCCATCAAACCAACGTTAGGCACAGTACCCATAGTACGTGGGTCAAAGTTACCATTCCACTTACAGAAATTGATCATTTCTTGGTAGATACGTGCGAAAGTTGATTCAGGCATCACTGCTTTACAGTCGTAAGGTTTGCCATCAGCACCCCACATTTTACCGCCACCACGAATCATTGCAGGCATAGATGCATCTACAATCACATCGTTTGGTGAATGGAAGTTGGTGATGCCTTTTGCAGAATCAACCATTGCAAGCGCAGGACGGTGTTCTTGGCAAGCATGTAAATCTTCGATGATTTCTTCACGTAAAGACGTCGGTAAAGTTGCGATCTTTTCATAAAGACCAGCCATACCGTTGTTTACGTTAATACCAAGTTCATCAAACAATTTGCCGTGTTTTTCAAAAGCATCTTTGTAATAGATTTTCACACAGTGACCGAATACGATCGGGTGTGACACTTTCATCATTGTTGCTTTCACGTGTAATGAGAACAAAATGCCCGCTTCACGACAATCTTCAAGTTCTTTTTCATAGAAATCGCAAAGCGCTTTCTTGCTCATAAACATTGAGTCAATGATTTCGCCATCTTGAAGTGCAACTTTTGGCTTAAGCACAATGGTTTCACCAGACTTAGTGATGAGTTCCATTTTCACATTACGTGCACGGTCTAAAGTCATTGATTTTTCGCCATGGTAGAAGTCGCCTTCATCCATGTGAGAAACGTGAGTTTGAGACCATTGTTTCCACTCGCTCATTGAATGCGGGTGTTTTTTCGCATAATTTTTTACCGCAGCTGGTGCACGACGGTCAGAGTTACCTTCACGCAATACTGGGTTTACAGCTGAACCAAGGCATTTACCATAACGTGCCTTGATTTCTTTTTCTTCTTCAGTGGTTGGGTTTTCTGGATAATCAGGAATTGCATAGCCCTTCGACTGGAGCTCTTTAATACATGATACCAACTGAGCAACAGAAGCACTGATGTTCGGAAGTTTAATGATATTGGTATCTGGATCTTGCGTAAGACGACCTAACTCCGCAAGGTTATTGTTTACCTTTTGCTCATCTTTGAGGTAATCTGAAAATTCTGCGAGCACACGAACCGCAACTGAGATGTCACTTTTAACAATCTCAATGCCAGCAGGTTTTGTAAAGGTCTCAATGATCGGTAGTAATGAATAAGTCGCTAATAAAGGCGCCTCATCAGTCAGTGTGTAAATGATTTTTGACTTTCCACCAGCCATATATAGCCCCTTGTGTTGGATTGAGTTATGGAAAACTGCGCTTGTGGCCCAGCTCCTAGAACCGATTTGCTTGAACAAACTTGAGAGTATCAGCGTTCATCACATGCTAGTCAACGCAATATCCTGTGATAACGACATTTCGATAAAAAATACTACAAAATGATATAATAGTAGCGTTCTGGTATGTATATATGAGGTCAAGTTATGTCTTTTCAAATACAAACCACTGCCAACTTTAAATGAACGCACTGAATTGATCATTTAGCAAACAAATATGCATATTGCTTTAGCATGAGCCCTATTTTGACAGAGCTTGATGAAGATTACGTTAATTCTTTAGTGGTAAGA
>NZ_JAZEZK010000018.1:0-91746 GCF_037028485.1 Acinetobacter sp. 102 | reverse complement strand
GAAACCATCTCAATAGTCTCCATTGAATCTAGGTCAAAATAATATAGTTTTTTAAAGTCATCTTCATATAAGTCAAATAATTGAGATAACTCACTAATGACAGTTGTTGATGTTTTTTTTGCATCTATTGCGTAGTCAAAGAGCATTGAAGCTACTCTATATGTCGGTTCTCGATCCAATTCATTTGGTTCAACTTTACGATAACCACGCATAGCCATCTGCCGCCATAAATTGGCACTTTGACTTGAAGTTATAGTTCCTAACTCTGAGGCCCTATAGATTAAGGCCGCCATTGAGGTTTTCCATTCCTTTTTAAGTCTTAGATAGTGAGCTAAATTAGTTGAACCTAATTGATCAATAATTTTTTCTTCTGGCATTAAGAATTCGGCAGCAAAGTCATTTGCTTCTTTTTCCATGAACTCAGATGGCTCTTCATGGAGGACCAAATGCCCAAGTTCATGTGCTAATGTGAAGCGTATTCTGTCATTTGGCTGGTTTGCATTTAGAAATACACATGGAGACACACCATGCATTTTTAAGGATACGCCATCAACATTGTTATCTTTAAAGTCGCATAAAAAGACTAAAACCCCTGCATCTTCCACAGTGGCGGTTAGGTTTTCAAGAGGTTCATTTCCTAACGTCCACAATGATCTAAGCTTTTTAGCCGCTTCTTGAGGAGTGTTTACATCTAGGCCAATTTTAAAAGTTGGTAAGGAATTTTTTCTTTTTGGCACATTTGTGAACAATTCTAATGTTTGTACATGGCCCATTTTTAACATCATTTCAGCATTCATGCGGCTCAATGCTTTAGCTGTGGTAGAGCTTTTTTTTCTGTATGCATGCAAACTAATTGGCAGTGCATTTAGTTTTTCAATATGTTCGAAAAATCGTATAGGGAAATGTAGGGCATTGGATAGATTATGGATAACTTCATTGGAGGGTTTTAAGTCCCCACTTTCAATTTTAGATAATGAAGCCTGGGTAATAGACTGTCCCATTTCAGCAATTAGTTCAGTTTGACTAAGACCACGAAAGTTTCGTGCAATACTAAGCATGTCAGGATTGAAATGAGTCATATTCACCTCCAAGATCATTGACTTAAAGATCAAGTTAATCGAATGATAACTGAACAAAAAAGCGTATGCAAATTTTTCTTCAAATTATTCCTAATTTGTTTCTTTTTTATCTTCTTTTACTTTATTTAGTGTGTGTTATGAATTTTAACACAATATGTAGTGTTTTTGATTTTACATTTAACATCAACTCCAGACTCAAAGATAATGTTCTTTATCGAAATTTGAGCAATGGATGATTCTCAGTAAAGTTGGGAGCAGTGAATAACCATGTGATGAGAAGAGCTTAAAGACTTTTAGTTAAATTTTTTGATTGTTTACAGTGAATTTAAATCAATTTAATTTAAAATATTGAATGATTCAAACATGCTTTACAAAAGTTAGTACCATTTTATAGCTGGTTTCTTGTCAAGCAGCGATACAAAGTTAAAAGATTGAGAAAGAAGAATATATGAGTAGATTCATAGAAAATATAAGTGATTGTTACATAGATGAAAGATTAGAATTAAAGTTAGAATTTGCAATAGTAACAAATTTTAGCTTTACTTTAGAAGAGGTAAATGAACGGCTTAGAGCTGGAAGTAGCAGTGTTGCAATGAATGAAATAAGGGATCAGAAAATATTCATAGAATTTGATGACTTTTTCATTGATAAAACATTGTTAATTCAATCAATATCTATGTCTGAAGCAGCAAGGGATAAGGCAATCTTTGAAATAGAAGTTAGACTAAAATATAAAGTAAACGAAAAGCAGACTGCCGATCTGAAAGTAGATGGATTAAATAAAGAAATTCGTTCTTCCATTCAAGTTTCTGATGAAATAAAAAAATTCATAGACTCTTTAAAGAATTTTTTTATTTTGAAAGGATGGAGTTTTTTCTTATTGCCAGATTATCCACAGAAGATATCTGTTTTTAATTATAAAAAAAATATTTGGGAACAATTGTCACAAATCGGGATTCCATTAACAATCCAAAATATGGCTTTTAAAAAAGAGCAGTTTAAAGATTTTTTATTAGAAAAATTACCTTATGAATTTAATGGAAATAATATTCTAAATAATAAAAAAGTTAAGAATTGTCTGAATTTAATAGATGCTGCTTTACGTTTTCAAAAGAATAATCTTTTTTTGGATGCTTATTTGAACTTCTATAAAGTAGTTGAAATTTTATTCAAGGAAAATAAAGTTATTGAACATATTTTCAAAGTATTAGAAAAGCCATCAGAATACGTTAATATTTATAAGCAATGTAATCAAAAAATATTAATGACTATTCTTTTTGAATTTTTTAATAAAATTGAGCAACCAGAGCAACAAAGACAAGCAAACTTACAATTATTTATAAATCTAGCAGAAATTCGAAATAATTTGGCCCATAGTAGTGACGTTAGTTTTAATCATGGAGATCTTGAAGTTATTAAAAACATTTCACTTAACTTGCTTAATAAATATATTGAGTTACTTAAGGCTGATTAGTCTATATTTGGGGATTTTTAATCTAGCACTGCAAAATTCTTCTTTTAAGGGGGCGTACATTTAATTTTATAGATAGATGTTATTAAAATATAAATTAGGAGATTGTGAAGATGAACTAAATAACTTCATTCAGGATGAACAATCAAATAACATTTAGTATATTATGGTTAAATTGTAATGTTATACTCGCAGGTTTAAATAATTATAAAAAATTTATTAGTATAAATGTGAAAAACCCCAATCATTTCTGATTGGGGTTTTCCTCCGTAAACGGTTGCTTATCGCAGTGGCATGATATTCAGTGGTCATCTGCAAGCTAGTCCATGTATAATAGACGTATTCTCTAAAACTGTCAACTCTCTAAAAAATATGCCATATACAATAACTTACTCATCACTTGCTAACGTTTTACCAAATCAACGCCTGCTGATGTATCAAAGAATTTTTAATACAAATAATCCGATTGAACTTCACGGTACTTACATATGGTCTGTGAAAGTTGCAGCTGCTATACAACCACTATTAAGCACCTTAGAAGTTGCTTTAAGAAACTCAATTCATACTTGTGGAACACAATTCATAGCACCCAATTGGTACGAAGTGCTTACTACCAGAGTAAGGACGCAATACAATCAGCCTAAACGTGATAAAGCCAATATTAGATGGCATCATGGTGAGGTAAGCAATATTCAGAAGAAACTAAAAACACCTCCAAATGGTTTAACTAAACATGATTTATTAGTTGCAAAGATGGATTTTGGTTTTTGGGATAATTTACTAAGAGAATGTTTCTCTGTGAATGGTGATAAAAAAGCACTTTGGCCGCAATGTACTTTAAGTGTCTTTCCAAATTTTCCTACTGGTTACACCAATGCCACGGCACAAAACGAGATATCAAAATTACGTGATTTAAGGAATGATATTGCACATAATTCCCCAGTTTGGAAAGCACGATCTGTAGTTGATGAGCAAAGCGCAATTCTTTACCTTAATCAACAAATTGACAAAATAATCGAAGTAATTGGATGGCTATCAACTGACAAAGTGAACTGGATACAAGTTCACATGCTGCAAGCAGAAGCTAAAAGAATCGCCTCAAAAGATTTTTTATACCTATGTCAACGAAAAAATATGAATCCTGTTTGCTTTAGCAGCTTCAAACGTAATTTAAGAAAACAGTTTAAAAACTTGCATACTGAGCAATTTACGGTCATTCATACGAATAATGAAAGCTTATTTATGTTGACAAAAATATCAAAATAAAAATCTATATTAAATGAGTTTGACGAGCTAGTGTTTAATCTAGCTCTTTATAAAATCCAATGATTATATGCCGTAAATTTCTTTTAATCGTTGTTTCTCTTTCAAAAACTCACTATCAAAATCAAAATCAGGAAAATTTTTCATCCAATTAGATGTGAATCTTAAAGCAAGCCAAGCATCATAATGTATAAATGGATTAAGCCCTATGGTATTTCCTAAGTTAAAGTCTTCTGTTGAAGATAATATAATATCATTATGCATAGTACAGCTTTTTTTATAATCCCAATCATTTACGAATAATAAAGTTGCTGAATATGCCATTAAAGGGTTGTTAGCTCTAGCTTTTGCAACGCTACTACCAATCTTATGAAAGAAAAATTTATCATTATTAATAATATGAATTGACAGTCGTGTTGCTAATTTGTACTTGTCATCAAGACGATACCTATCAAATTCGTATAGCCCACTATTTTTATTTGAAATGGATGTAGCTTTCTTTATAATTGATTTTTTTGAAAAAATGTAGTTTAACCCGTTTATTTCTTTTACTTTATAGGGGAAAGGAAACTTGGTTGCTAATGATTCATATACCTCATTATCTAAATCAAACCATTCATACTTTAACAGATCTTTATCAACCTTATATTCGTCCGTATTTCGTTTATCTCGAACAATAGTCTTTCTTAATACGTTTAATTGATGTTTACTAGACACGACCAAAAAGTCTTGGTTTGATCTCATATCATAAAACCATTGCCTCATATTTCTAATATCTATTTGATTAAAATAGTTATTGGAAATAGCAGAACATACAAGTTTACGAATAGCTTCTGTAATCTCATTACCTGATCTAGATAAATTAATTATTGATTCTTTATCTGTGTGGAGTCGATTTTCCTGACCAGCATAGTAATCACAATATAGTAAGTGTGCATCAACTCCACTATCATTTTTAAAAGCAAAATAAGCTTGTTTTACTGCTAAATTAGTGGTGGGTGATATACTTTCACTTACAACTCTAGCACCAATAACACCGCAACAAGGACACTCAATATCAACTTTAATAAATTCAGAGAAGTCAATATCACTTTGAATTTTCTGAAAAAGATTCTTCACTTGACTTACATCTAATTCCCTTTTGAAAGACCTTGAGTATGCTGTAATTGCCATAGAAATAAATCCTTATGTTATTGAATTGTTGTACGCACAAAAAAGGGCAGTTAAGATTTTATCTTTTAAAAGAACTTAATGTAATAGAATATAAGATTTTAACTATTAATTATCAAATATTTAGTTGGTGTTTTAATGGTGGGTTTCTATTTTTCCAATTTTTTAATCTCTGTATTTCAAATTAATTAGTTGGAGTTGGTTTTTCACACTTTACTTCTAATGTCTATAAAATCGCGTGTCGCACAGTTGTTTGTAATGTCGCATAAATGTTTGTAAATGACAATTGCCTTATTGGGGTTTACCTTATATCGCACTAATCTAATGCTAAAAGCAGACGGTTTTAGCTCCATTAAAAGGGCGCAAATGTTTAAACAGGGAATGAAATGGCTATTTGCTAAAGATGGTATTTTTACAGCAATGAAAAAACCATTTATGACTTGGTACAAAAAGGATTTTCACCCTAATCAACATCCTGTAATTGCTCAGTATGATATTTGGGTAGAAACATTGGAGCGTACAGGAGACCCATTACAGGCTGGCGAAGCATTATGGCATGCAGGGAAATAATTCTCTGCATGTAGAGCCAACCCTAATTAGATCAAACTTATAAGCTTGGTAAATGCCAATCTCTTAAAAAGAAAAAGCTCGAAAATCGAGCTTAATACTCTGTTTAAATTAATATTATTCATTCATCTTTTTTATGAGATATAGACTTTTCTTGCGCTGCATTAAATAGGCATTTATACAGCAAGTACCAGCCAAACTCACCAAAGTGCTCGTTAATTTTATGATTATCAATTGTTTTTTGAATACGTAAAGACAATTGAGGTCTATATGCATCATATGGATCTTTCAATCTATAATCCAGTAAACGAAGAATAGCTTTTAAATGATATCTTGCATGATCAACCATACCTTCTTCTTTTAATTTATCAGCCACTGTCATGCCAATAAAATAAATATACTTAAATTCATCACTACTTAATTTATCTGGTAAAACATTGTAGAAATTTAAATATTTATTAACTTTTTCATGTGTTTGAATATAAATTTCTTGAAAATTTCTATTAATTAGTTCAATCCATTGTTCTTCCATAGGATCTATCACTGATTCAGGAATTTTTCCCTCAGCTTTAATAAAAGCCCGCATCGAACCTCTTATGACTTCAAGAATATCTAAATAAACTGCCTTTTCCAATTTAAACCTAGCAACCATATATTTCTCTGAAAGTTTAAACATTAATATAAAAGCCCCAAACTATGTTTGGGGCTTTTTCTAAAAAAATCAATTAGTTAAAAAGCTAACAAATGCTTGCCAGCCTTGATATTAGCTAAATACTCCATATCAAGGTGATTACTAAGAGACTCCATATCCGTTTCTTGTTGAGCATATACGGCTGTTATTGAAGCTTCTTGAGCACATTCATCAGGAAATCTTGGTATAATTTTAGCTTTTGAACTTGTTTCCATTGCCCATTTAACAATTTCTGGATTCATAATCAGTTCTCAAAAAATATATCTCCACTTAAGACTACAATTATAGCTTTACTGTGCCTAATAATTCAACACATGGGGTATGTTTAATGTAAATATTTACTCTAGTAAGCTTAACTTTCTAGGGAATACCTCTCTCCAAAAAAGGTAGTACATAGTCTTTCCCATCTTGGAATACAACATATTGACCGTGTTTAATTTCAAATTTACTTGAATTCCTATAAGTACAGCCATGAAAATATTTCATAGAAATCTTAATCCAATCAATAATATATAGTGGATTGGATTCTTCTCTACTTTTAATAAGGAATGCTATTATCTCATTTTCCAAACTTTTCTTTTTCCTTTGTAGAGCCTGAATCCTTTCTTCTTCACTATGATTGCACACCAAATGTGTACCATACTTTCTGTTGAGATAGTTGATAAACCCTGTTAGAGCTGCTTTTTGACCTGATTTCTCTGACAAATAGTGACTAATTTCTGACTGATTTGGTATCTGGTGCGTTCTTAGCAATAAACCAACAGCAGGTTGTAGAGCTAATCTTACTGATTTCAATGTAGTTCTGCCTGCATGAAGTTTTGCCATAAGCTCAGACTGATAACCTTGTAATAGTTCATAGATAATAGGTTGGTCAGCAATCTTGGCAAACAAAGCATCTATCCTACAGCCTTCAGCTAAATCCGTTTTTTTAGAATCCTGAAAGTTTTCTTGATAAAGGATATGTAGCCATTGTTTCACCTTAAGGTATTTTCTCAATCCTTTCGGCTTAAAGTGTTGAAGTATCAACTCGTATGAAGGCAGCTTGTTCCAGAATCGAGTAACTTCCACAAAGAAAGGCGCATAAAGCTCAATAGTCATCACAGCTTTATTACTACCAACATCCTGTAATAGCCATTCAGAGAACTTAATAAAAGCGACTCTTACCTGTTCAGCAGAAATAGTAAATTTTAGTAGGTGGACTCTTTGCTTAAACCGCTTTAACCAACCACAGGAGTCACAGGTACTTCCCATACCCGCAGGTATCTGTATTCCACAGACTTTACAGTCTATCAATCCAACTTCATAACATTTCTTACAAATCCTCCCATGTTCAGTTTCTATTAAAAGGCGATTCTTACGGCATTGTGAACAATTTTCATAACCCTTCTCTTGTCGATAACATTTAGGGCAGATTGAAAGACCAGTGCCATTCTTTTCAGTTTTGGTTAATTTTGTGGACCTTGTACCACAGTATCCACAAGGCTTTTTCTGCCTAAAATATGGGCTGCATGAATTACATACAGGTCCATACACTGTAATCTTTCCTATTTTATATTCTTGCTTACCACATCGAATGCAAGGCTTGTTATTATGGCAAGTCTCACAAATTAGTTTTTCCTCTTTATAATGAATTCGTTTTTTCTCACCACATGATGAGCATACACAAAGCTTGAACATACGAACATAACAAGTATGGCAATATCCCTCACCTTTATGAATACGATGATATCTAGCAACTGATTTACCACACTGACTACAATCTTTCACGAGGCAATAATCCTCTGAACTTTACGTTGTAATCTTGCCCATTTTCGCATGACGATTTTCTCGGAAACAGGGTCATCTTTGCACTGACGTTTTGAGTAGTTCTTACTCTGTCGCTCTAAGCCATTCACTAAGGGAAATAAAGTCTGGGGCAGTTTATCCTGTGAGACAACATTCAAAATCGCATTCGCAGAAAGAGAGTGCAACTGAGCAGTGTCTATGAGCTTTTCCAAAGGTTGTTGCAATAAGATATAGCAATCCCTCAACAAGCCGTGTCTCTCCGCAATCGGAAGCCATTCAAATGTTCCTACAGTCTTGGGTAAAACCAGTGTCTCTAGAGATACGCCCAAATCAGCAAAAATATTGGCAAAGCGACCATTTTTATGTGCAGCAGCTTTTCTTA
This sequence comes from Acinetobacter sp. 102, assembly GCF_037028485.1. Lineage (NCBI taxonomy): Bacteria > Pseudomonadati > Pseudomonadota > Gammaproteobacteria > Moraxellales > Moraxellaceae > Acinetobacter > Acinetobacter sp. 102. The sequence goes on along the minus strand of NZ_JAZEZK010000018.1, from coordinate 83,338 downwards.
ATAACAGAACGAATACCTTTGCCACAGCAAACCATTCGGCTACTAATAAAAAATTAGTGCCACAGTTTATATAGCCTTGTTGAATTGCAGCTTGGGCAGCTTTCTGGAATGCTGAATTTGCTTCAATACCTTGACTGTTACGAAGATCAAATCCGCAGTGATGACATATGCATAATACGTGCTCCAAACCTTGCAATTTGTGTGGTAAGAAATAAAATCCACATTCAGGACAAGAATCTTGTAATGATATCTGATGCTTAGTACAGACTGTTGCCCATGCCATTCTCCATTCCTTGCGTAGATAAGGTATACCCTCAGCAAGACAATGTGGGCAATACTGTTGTCCTACTGACTTCTTACGATTTCTAATGCCTTGACACAATATCCATGACCAAATCGCACTCTCAGCATGGAATTCATGAACACATTTTTTTGCCAAATGGATAAGTAGCATTTGATCGAGCACATCAATTTGCAATCCTGTTGCCTTAGACAATGCCAATAAATGCTCATGTGCTAAATTACGTTCAAAATCTATCGTCCAAATTCTGTACTTATCCCAAATGCGCCACGACAAAACCATAGGATCGCACCCTTGATACAAAGCTGTACGGACCAACCAAGAACTCAAGGTCTCATCATCGATTAAATGTGGTGAGCGTAAGAGGGAGTGTTTCATACTCGTCCCTTTATAGTAGAACGGAAATCCTGCTGTTCATTGATCAAATCAAGATCAATGATTTCTGAACCATTGCGTATTGCCTTAATGGCACACTTTGCCAATAGATTACTGATATTTCCGAGATTACCATCAGACTTGTAATAAATGGCTTGTGCTATTTTAGGGTCATGCAGATTAGATTTATGCTTAAGTGGCAGGATCTGTTCAAACGAAACCAGCATACGTTGAAAATCAGAATTTAACGGCCAAACAGGGAGTTCCGCCACATCAAACCGACTAGCAAATTGTTTATCAGTAAATAAAATATTTACTGCATTTTCAGTTCCAACCCCAATAATTGGTATTCGTAGTTCATTACATAGTCTCTTAAGGGCATTCATCATCTCACGTTGTTTACGTGCCGTTCCTGTAAACATTGAGTGAAACTCATCAATTATCAGCATTTTCACTCTATAAGTACGCATTAAATGCAAAGCCTGCGTATACAGAATTTCAGTGGAAGCTGTTTGACGATATGGTGCGACCAATTTCTCTAGAATAGCGATATACAATGCTTTTTCATTTGCGGTACTAGGAGCTTCGATCAAAATAATAGGGATGACCAATTCCAAATCTTCTGTCTCATAGGGTTCTTTATACTTCTCATAAAAATGCTGAACCAAAGTAGTTTTGCCATTATTTGATTCACCCACAATCATTAAATTGGGCATTCTAGGTCTCTTGGGAAAATTAAATAAGTCTTCCAAATTTTGTAAAATATCCTTAGCAGCCTGATAGCCAATCCAACGAGCTGTATTGATAAATTCAATTCTTTCATCATCAGATAAAACCGCAATGTGCTGAAATTTTGGATGAATATGTGAGAATTTATGCATCATTGAATATCCTCAAATGGTTGAATGAAATCAGTATCTAATAATCCGTCTACTTTAATTGAGGCTTCATTTTCAGGGCGCTTTTGTTTTTCAATCGGTTGAACTGGCGTAACATTTTTTTGATGAATTTTGCTTCGTTGTCTTATACGTCTCATTTTTTTAGTTTGGGCCGCAGCATTATCAACAATCTTTTCCATTTCAATGAGTGTTTCAATGATTTGATGTTCGTTGTAGTCCTTGAGGCCACGTTCCTTTAACCGTTTTTTACTCGCACGTAACTGCCATAGACTGGTGGATGGCAAGTTCTGATTAGATACAGGAATTGGAATATAGTTTTTCGTATCAGGATTTAAGAAATAAATAATGGAAATATCACGGGGATCTCTACGGAAGATATACTTACGTGCCTTACCATCCTCTCCCCGTAACCCAATATAAGGGGCAAGTATAAAATCAAAATATCGAACCCCATCCCAAGTTACACCTGTATTCTGGATAGTACGCTCTTCAAATGGCATAAAATCCAACATCACAGTTTTAGGATTAGCAGGTACATGTGGCAACCCACAACCTATCTCATAATCAGTCCCATAAATTCCATCACTCCATTTACTGGTAGGTGACATATTCAAAGTAGAGTGAATCTCTTTATGATAGACACTAACAATTTGTTTCAGTATCCATGCTTCAGCTTCATCAAATGTGAGACAGGCGTATTTTTCAGAATCATATTCTTTTCTTTCTTGAATATTAGAAAAGGTTGTACCTTTTAATTTATGAGTCTCTTTCATAAAAGTTCCAACCAGTCGCTCAATATGCCCACCATAATTCGGCACTTTAACTGGTCTAAACTCTAAATTGATGTCATATTCCAAACACGCCCTTCTCAAAGTTTCTGTGCGAAAATCTGGTCCATTATCTACATGAATCGGTAATCCTCCCATAAATAACCGAAGTTAAAAGTAGAGGTTAAGCAGCCATTAGAGGTGGCTTTCCTTTGTTAGCTTGATGTGGTCTTTCATGGTTGTAATGCCACAACCAGTTTGTTGCATAATCTTGTACTTCATCCAAAGTATCAAATAAATGCTTGCTCAGCCAACTATAACGTATGGTCCGATTATAGCGTTCAATATACGCATTCTGCTGTGGCTTACCCGGTTGAATATATTCAATACGAATACCGTGCTCAGTAGCCCAGCGCACAAATTCGTGACTGATAAATTCGGGACCATTATCGCATCGGATCACTAACGGTTTTTCTCTCCACTCCAGCAATTGATTCAACGTACGAATAACCCTGATTGTGGGCAATGAGAACCCTGCTTCAATGGCTAGGCCTTCGCGGCGGTAATCATCAATCACATTCAATAATCGAAACTTGCGACCATCGGAAAGCTGATCATGCATAAAATCTAATGACCAAACCTGATTTTCTCGGATTGGTTCTTTCAATGGTTCAGGCGCATGCCGTTTTAGTCTTCTTCTCGGTTTAATACGCAGATTCAGTGCCAACTCACAGTAAATGCGGTAAACCCGCTTGTGATTCCAGCAGCAACTCTCAACATGCCGTAAATACGAGAAGCACAAACCAAAGCCCCAATCGGAATTTTCCTCAGTGAGTTCAATGAGCTGTTCAGCAATGAGTGCATTGTCATCGCTGAGTTTGGCTTGATAGCGGTAGCAGGTTTCACTAATGCCAAATGCTTTACAAGCCAAACGAATACTAATGGCATGCTGGGCAACTGCCTGTTGTGCCATCTTACGCCGGCAAGATGGCTTTACCACTTTTTTGCCATCGCTTCCTGGATGATTTCGGCCTTTAATCGCTCTTCCGCATACATCTTTTTAAGTCTGGTATTTTCGGCTTCTAGCTCTTTCAGTCGAGCCATTAATGATGTATCCATACCACCATATTTGGCACGCCATTTATAAAAGGTAGCATTACTCATGCCGTGTTCACGGCAAAGGGTCGCTACAGGTGTGCCAGATTCTGCCTGTTTCAAGATGGACATGATCTGACTGTCAGTAAATTTAGATGTTTTCATGCAGAATCTCCTGCTCGTATCTTAAGAGAAAATTCTACTTTTAGATCCTATTATTTTTAGGGGGGATTACCAATCTTTTTAGGAATCCCCCAGACTTTCCATTCACCAGTTATCTCTTTTGCTGCCAACCATTCCTCTTTTGGTAAAACAGCATGTGCTATACACATAGCAACTGCAATTTCGGATGGTGCATCAAGAGATAAGTAATAACCAAGGATCATCCGGCTATACACATCAATCGCAAAAGTAACCCAAGGTCTTCCTATCGGCTGTCTATTCAAATCATCAACCAGTATTAAATCTACTGGTGTATGATCTATTTGAATAACATCAAGTGGATACAGTACATTTGGAAACATACCTGCTTTTGGGGCGAACTTATCTTGGGCTTTTTTAGGCTGTCCACGACCATATAAAACATCTTTAGCTGATAAACTTAATATGCGTTTACGAATAGAGTTTTTGGTAGGTCTTGTAATATTTCTTTGACTACAGACAATTTTAATCTGATTAAATATATCATGTTGAGATAATCTCTGAGGAGATAAATAATATTCCTTAATAACATCATTAATAATTTTGTCTTGTTCAGATGTTAAACGTGAATTTCCTTCTCGCCATCCTCGTTGTTTTGGTATTAAAGAGCTTACAGAACGTGTTGCCTTATATATTCCAAACCATCTATATAAGGTTGCTCGCCCAATATCCTTATTTTTTGCATATTCATCAATTTCTTTTCGACCCGAAATCTCTCCATTCAATAGAGGCAAAATCAGGTTATACCTACGTTCAGCTTCTTTCCAGTCATCAGGCTCAATACTATTTAAGTCTGGATAGCTCACCTGTACGGAATTATTTGATTTTGATAAAGAAAGGATAGGCAAAACCATTAGCCGACCGGTCTCACTACACTGACATTCAATATATGAGAAATCAATCTGCCGTTTAATTTTATAGTTCTTACCACTAGGTATATGAATAACCGATGCCCCAACAGAAAAATCTACTTGTTCCCGGTTCAGAGGAATCACACTTTCTTTAGAATTATCTTCCATACTGACTTACCTCAATCATTGAATCCTTATTTAGGGGTAAGGACAAATCTGTCACCAATATTTTCTTAGCCAGAAGTTGCCATAACAATTGAGATTGCCTAGCATGTTGCGCCACAGGAAATTGAACTAAATAATCTGCAACTGAAATCATTCCTGAATTTTCAATAAAGTCATAAGCTTTCTGAATTTCCTGCTCATTAAAAGCAGTTCTTTTAAAGCTATGTAGAATTTTAATATTTTCTAATTCTTGCCCACGAATTCTTGACTCATCATAGATATGGAATAAAAAGTTACGTTTCTTTGCCCATCGAGCGGCTGCTTTCCATTTTGTACGCCAAATTCGCCAATTCTCTCGCCACTCATTTTCTGGTTTTACTTCAACCAACATCCCGCTTTTGGTGCAATTTTGGAATAGTACTAAATAATCTGGATGGTATTGATAGTTGCCCCCATTCAGTGCAAAAGGAATTGAAACTGGTTGTGAAATTATTTCAATCACATTGTCATCAAATTCATGAAGCATAACAAAGTCACGTTCTAAAGATGATTCATAAGGAATGGAATCTTTGTTTCTAAAAGAGTAATATCCCGAAACACTACGTTTGGTTGGGCCAATTTTTCTAACAGATTTATACATTGTGATCTACCTTCTTATTTATACGCTCTTAGATGATGTCTCATCTATTTATGGTATTTTTCAATACTGTCTCATCTATTTATGGTATTTTTGTCTAATTTATTTATGAATTATAGTCTAAAAATGGGGCTTTCAGCCTAATTTTGTCTCATTTATTTCTGATTATCACAGCAACTCAATCCTGAAGATTATGATGATGACGAAGAAGATTCTTTTTTTAGACCATATTCTCTAGAAACAACTTGGCAACCGAACACTCACAATGAATTATTAAAAAAAATTGCTGATGATGAGTTGAGGGCTTTTATGATTTCTTTCGAGAAAAATATAATTGTTGCACCTTATGATGGCGGCATTGATTTTATTATCTTTGATGAAGCGAAAAGAAATGATTTAAGAAACAAATATCAAGACTGGCTTTCACCAAGAGCAGATGGATTATAACGACGTTAAGCTATTCCTTAAAAAGCTTAACGCTTCTCTAAAGGTTTCATGCCAATGATCATCTGGTTGTTGATCTAAACAATACCAAAAGAACCTAAATTCTAAACCACCGCCATCCTGACAATGATGTTGCCACGTTTCAGCCAGCTCACCCTTCACCTCGCATACATAGAAATACCAGTTTTGCTGATTAAATTTAAGTATGAGCTTACCCAAAAACTTGGGATTAGGCTGAGCACTCAATCCCGACTCTTCAAACAACTCACGAATTGCAGCCTGTTCATATTGCTCACCCTGTTCAATTGTGCCCTTAACCAATTGAGTCCCAGCAAGTGGATGATGAAAAGCCAATATATCTATACCTGGGTTTTTATGTCTTAAAACTACAGGGACAACTTTTCTCATAGCACTGCACTTTTAGTCGCTCGAAGTTATATAAATAAAACTTTTATTTCTAAACCAATAATTTAGTCTAATAATTTCCCCGTAATATATTGTTTATCCTGTTCAAAGTTGGCCGATTTGTCTCCAAACCGTGCTTGTTTAGTCTCATATTCTACTAACCATTTTAAATATTCTAAAAGTGTAGATCCAGTACGACTAAATTCAGATTCTGGTTGTCCATCATCCCATAACCAAACATAATCATTTTTTAAAGCAGTCGCCAGATATGCAAACTGATTGCCTTCATTTTCATTTGTTAATGGGAAGAGTTTATTTTCAACGGCACTAATCCACCCATTAGGTTTATTTATTTCATCTTCATCATCTAAAACTTTTTGATAGCCTGTATATGCCTCTTTATTCCATGAATATCTGAACATAGATACAGTACCCCACAACAAACCGCCTGAGCATCTTCCCATTTGCGATAAAAACTCTCGGAACTGCCCATGAATCTCTAGATTATAAATTTCAGCAATTTGATCAATTTCTTGCTCTGTATAGCCTTGAATATGTTCTGGATAAAAAGGCAAATGCGTATCTTCATGTCGACAGCTTATCAACTCAGAAACAAAATCAACCATATATAAAAATCTCTAATTCTTTAATTTTACAATCTCTACCTTTTTTATTTTACACCCATCAAGTGCATTGTTCTCAACCATTCACTTACTACTCTTATTCGAAATTATACCAAACATACCTTTGCCATCATCAGCCACAACACCCCATCGATCTGCCTAAAAAAATGAGTGCTCATATTATCCAACATCTTATCCTTTAATTATAAACATCCTAGGACAATTTTAGCTATTGCTCATCTTATGATCTTTTAACCGATGTTAAAAAAATATATAAAAGATCAATCAGGATATATAACGCTCAGTCAAATATCCCTTGATTCGCTCAATTAGATTTTAAAGCGAATCAATAGAATTTTAAAACTAGAATCCAAAGCAAAGAGTATTTATATGCCCCATAAACCTCTAATGACCTTAATTTTCGCTTTTAGTGCTTTAACAAAATCAACATTTCTCTATGCAAATGAGCTTATTCAAGCTGACTCAAATTCACACTATCCATTAACAAGCTCTAAAAACATGAAACAAATTTATCAAGGTGAACATGGAATATGGTTTCTTTCTAAACATCGTGGCAGAAAAGGAGGATGTGCCGTCTCTTATAATTCTGGTTTGAATCAACTTACTCTGTTCGGTCCTTCAGAAAGAAGTACTGGAGCATTGGTATTTACAGGTCCTCATATACCAACAACGGCCAGTAATCAACAACTCGACATTGTGATACGGACTGATCATTCAGTCATGCCAACGGAGGCTACCCTACTTCCTAGCCCAAAGAAAGGTATGCTGCTCGTTCCTGTAAGTATGGTACAGACAGCCCCCAAACTGGATGATGTCGGTGCAATGGAAATTTTACTGCAAGGAAAAACAATCTACGCATCATCCATTAGTGGTGGATTTAGAGCTCGCGATGCATTAATGAGTTGCATCAAAAGCTAAATATAAAAAAGCCATCATCAGATGGCTTTTAAATGTATTTCAGTCCAAAAATCAAACTATAAGATTTAACTTGCTAATTTAGTTAATTGTCGTTTTTCATATAAGGTCAGCACAAAAGCCAAACCACATAAAATCACAAAACCACAGGTCATTGGAATTAAAGTTCCGTTATATAACTGACCAATAATAGAGGCGAGAATAAGCGATAATACCGAAGACGATGCACCAATAATCGCAGAAGCCATACCGGCCACATGCCCCATCGGTTCCATTGCAATCGCATTTAGATTGCCAAATAGTGTTCCAAACAATAAAAATAGAATGCAGGCATACAGCATAAACATCCAGAATGAGATGGATACGCCAGAAAGCTGAATGATGAGGAACAGCAACGAAATTAGACTTAAACCAAGAAAGCCATAAATACAGATGGGACGCATGCCAAACTTCATGACAATTCTAGAATTGGTAAAAGATGCAATCCCCATCACACCTGCCAATAAAGCAAAGTAAGCACTAAACTCCTGCCCTGTTTTGCCAAATTGTTGCATAAAAATTTGTTGTGACGTTCCAAGATAGCCAATAAACCCACCAAAGCAAAAGCCTGCACACAACAAATAGCTCATGGTAGTTTTATTACTCACCACTTCCTTAAAACCATCCTTAAATGCTTGTACCCGCATTGGCAGACGATTTTCAGGCACTAAGGTCTCTTCCAAGCGCAAAGCAACCCATGCTCCAACAGCGATAGCATAGACCATATACAACACAAAAATATCGCGCCAGCCAAAGAAATGGATGATCAACTGTCCCAAGCTCGGTGCAACTGCAGGCGCGACCATAAATACCATCATGATCAGAGACATGATGCGGGCCATTTGGGCACCGCTATATTTATCACGCACAATCGAAATCGAAGCGACATAAGGTCCAGAAACACCTACACCCTGAATAAAACGTCCGACCAAGAACCATTCAAAGCTTTGAGTGGAATAGCACAATAAGCTTCCTAAAAAGTAGATGACAATACCTGTAAATAAAATCCGTTTCCGTCCAATTGCATCGGACAATGGTCCTGCAATCAGTTGCCCGATGGTCATGCCTGAAAAAATACTGATAATGACCCATTGCGCCTGATTACTATTTTGCAAAGTAAAAACACGACCAATTTCACCGAGTGCGGGTAAAACAGCATCAATTGAGAATGAGACGATGGACATCAGTAATGCCATCAGCAGTGCAAATTCGCGGAAATGGATTTTTGATTTCATTTTTCTTGTCCATTGATGATTATTTTATACGGAATGAAATAAGCCACCTGACGGTGGCTTATTTCATGACTTTAATTAACCAATAAATTTACGTGCGTTACGGAACATACGTAACCAAGCACCATCTTCTGCCCAATCTTCAGGCTTCCAAGAATGCTGTAAAGCACGGAAGTTACGTTCTGGATGCGGCATCATCACGGTTGCACGACCATCTTTAGAGGTTAAACCTGTAATCGCCTCAGGTGAACCATTCGGGTTCAATGGATAGTGTTGAGTTGGATTACCCAAACTATCCACATAGCGTAAGATCACTTGGTTCTCAGCATTTAAAGCAGCAATTTGCTGTTCAGTTGCAACCAGACGACCTTCACCATGCGCAACAGCGATTGGTAAAATCGAACCTTGCATATCTTCAAGTAATACAGAAACTGATTTTTCTACACGAACGTTCACGGCACGCGCTTCAAATACTTCTGAAGTGTTACGGTGGAAACGGCCCCAATGCTCTGCACCTGGAATCAGTGGTGCAAGTTGCGACATCATTTGACAACCATTACATACGCCTAAGCTGAATGTATTTTGACGATGGAAGAACTGCTCAAACTGGTCACGTAATTTCGCATTGAACAAGACTGATTTCGCCCAGCCACCACCAGCACCCATCACGTCACCGTATGAGAAACCACCACACGCCACTAAACCTTCGAAGTCGCTCAAGCTGACACGACCTGCTAGTAAGTCACTCATGTGTACGTCAATGGTATTGAAGCCAACTTTGTCAAAAGCAGCGGCCATTTCAACATGACCGTTAACACCCTGCTCACGCAAGATGGCCATATTAGGACGACGTGTATTGATAAACGGCGCTTCAACAGGTTCATTCAAGTCATAAGTTGCTTGTGCAATCAAACCTTTGTGGTTTTTGTCTGCGATTAATGCAAACTCTTGATCAGCAGTCTCAACGTTATCACGTAAGCGTTGGATCTGATGCGATACTTCTGCCCATGCTTGTTGCAATTCAGCACGCTCTAAAGTTAAACCATTCACAGCCAATTGATCGGTTGTATTGACACGGCCCACAACTGCAATGGCATCTTTCAGGCTAGATGCTGCAACTTCAACTTCTAACTGAGCCCAATCCGCCGCTGTGATTTGAAGTACAGCACCAATTTCTTCAGCGAATAAACTTTCAGTTGATTGATTTTCTAAAGCAACACCTAAGCGCGAAGCAAACATCATTTCAGCAACAGTCGCCAATAAACCGCCATCACCGATATCATGGTAAGCCTTAATCACACCGCGATTGTTCCAGTCTTGAATCAAGGCAAAGAATGCTTTGAAGTCATCAAAACTATCCACATCAGGTGTCACTGAACCAATGGCTTTATACACCTGCGCAAGGATCGAACCACCTAGGCGGAACTGACCTTTAGATAGGTCAATACGTACCAGTACTGAGTCTGCTAAGTTTTTCAATTCAGGCGTTAATGTTTTACGAACATCTAACACTGGAGCAAATGCAGTGATCACACCGGTCATAGGCGAAGTCACTGCTTTGTCTTCACCATCATTCCAAGTGGTACGCATTGAAAGTGAATCTTTACCGACTGGAATTGCGATACCTAATGCAGGACACATTTCCATGCCAATCGCTTTCACACCTTCAAACAAGGCTTGGTCTTCACCTTTTTGACCTGCCGCTGCCATCCAGTTTGCAGAAAGCTTGATATCGCTGATTTGTTCGATGTTGGCACAAGCAATATTGGTGATTGCTTCTGCAACCGCTAGACGCGCAGATGCAGCTGGATTTAACAACGCTACTGGTGGACGTTCACCCATTGCCATTGCTTCACCTGTGAAGCCTTGCAAGCTAGTGGTGGTTACAGCAGCATCAGCTACAGGAACCTGCCAGCGACCCACCATCTGATCACGTGCAACCATACCCGTAATCGAACGGTCACCAATGGTGATCAAGAATGATTTAGACGCAACTGTTGGATTTTTCAATACACGGAAAATCGCATCTTTTAAATCAACTTTCGCAGCATCAAAGTCGTTACCCGTACGCTCAATCGTTTCATATGAACGTTGCATACGCGGTGTACCGCCTAAGATCACCTGCATTGGAATATCAACAGGCTTGTTCTCAAACAACGGATCTTCAACCGTTAAGTGACGCGCTTCAGTCGCCTCACCCAATACCGCAAACGGACAACGCTCACGTGCACAAATTTCTTCAAACTGTTCTAAAGACTCTGGGCGAATAGCAAGTACATAACGTTCTTGCGCTTCATTTGACCAGATCTCCATCGGGCTCATACCTGGCTCTAATGATGGAATTTTACGTAGGTTAAGCACTGCACCCAACTCATGATCATTCACAAGTTCTGGCATGGCATTAGATACACCACCTGCACCGACGTCATGTACAGACACAATTGGGTTAAAGTCTTCTAAACGCCAGCAGGTATCGATGACTTCTTGGCAACGGCGTTCCATTTCTGGGTTTTCACGTTGCACCGAAGCAAAGTCCAAGCTCTCGCCCATGGTACCGCTGTCTACAGAAGACGCTGCGCCACCGCCAAGACCGATCAACATTGCAGGGCCACCCAATACAATGAGCAAGTCACCCGGTTGAATCGCATCTTTTTCAACATGGTCAGGACGAATATTACCGTAACCACCAGCGATCATGATTGGCTTATGGAAGCCTTTCACTTCACCATTGACATTCTGTTCGAAAGTACGGAAATAACCATTTAATGCTGGGCGACCAAATTCGTTGTTAAACGCAGCACCACCCAATGGACCTTCGATCATGATTTGTAATGGCGATGCCATACGTGAAGGTTTACCGTAGTTATCTTCCCAAGGTTGTTCAAAACCAGGGATATTTAAGTTTGAAACCGTAAAGCCAGTTAAACCTGCTTTTGGTTTACCACCACGACCTGTTGCACCTTCATCACGGATTTCACCGCCCGAACCTGTTGCAGCACCTGCAAATGGAGCAATTGCAGTTGGATGGTTGTGTGTTTCAACCTTCATCAAGATATGAGCAGCTTGGCTCTTATATTTATAAACGAAGTGACCATTTTCATCCGCCTTCGGATAAAAACGCATCGTGTCATAACCCACAATGACAGAGGCGTTATCTTTATATGCTGATAACACATCGGTTGGAGATTCTTTATAAGTGTTTTTAATCATTTGGAACAATGATAATGGTTGTTTTTCACCATCAATTGTCCATTCAGAACCAAAGATTTTATGACGACAGTGTTCAGAGTTTGCCTGTGCAAACATCATCAACTCGATGTCGTTTGGATTACGACCAAGCTTGGTAAATGCTTCGGTTAAGTAATCAATTTCTTGCTCAGATAAAGCAAAGCCAAACTCATTGTTGGCTTTGACTAGTGCTTCTTTTCCTTGACCCAAGATATCAATTGAGTTCAATGGCTTCGGCGCTGTTTCTGAGAATAGAGCTTTTGCATCATCAATTTGAGCAAAAACACTCTCTGTCATCCGGTCATGTAAGGCCAATTTCACTTCGTTCGAAATCTCTTTCACACCTTTAAGTGTAAATAACAGACCACGCTCTAAACGGTGAATAGGTGTATTACAGTTTTGGAAAATATCGGTTGCTTTAGATGACCACGGCGAGATTGTCCCCACACGCGGTGTCACTAAAATCTGGATTTCATCACTTGCAGCTTGGCGAAGTTCGAAAGATTGACCATCGTTTAAAAGTTGTAATGCCGATTGATGTTGCTGCTCGTTGAGCGCTTGATCAAACAAATAAACCCACTGGCTGTCAAAAGATTGAACAGAACTCATTGACGTTAATCGGTTTAAGAGTTGAGCTTTCTTGAAAGAAGAATGTGCTGATGCACCGGCCACGATAAACATGTTGACTTTGGCTCCACGGGTGGGTCTAACGAACCTACCACAATGTGACTTATGAAAGAGCGCATATTCTACTGTGAAAGGCTCATTTCAGCTAGCTATATCCATCTTAAAAATCAGAGTTTTCTACTGCAAATGGCTTAATTTCTTGTAGCTTTATCTATTTTACTTTATTCGTAACAATTCATTTAGCCTGCTGTATAACTCATATTTCTTGTTTGCAAGTCTTCTTTTGTGGAAATACCAAACTAAATAAAGAATTGCTCATTGCTTGCAAGTGACTCTTTTACCCCACCATCAACACCTTTAAAAGCCATATATGTGAGCAAATAAATGCCTTAAATTATGATTGAATACAAAACTATAAACGACAACATACTGATCCAAGACAACTTATGTCGCCCTACTCTAGTGCTTTAATCTTTTTTTTGGCATGATGATCCTGAACTCGTAGTGAATAATGATGAATGGAACAAATGCGTTGGGTAGAATTGCTTTCTGCAATTCGTTTAGGTAGTAAAAAAAGTAGTACTGAATTGGCTCGAAGCCCATTCCACAAAGATTATGACAGAATTATATTTTCTCAAAGTTTCCGTCAATTAAATAGAAAAACACAGGTTCACCCACTGACTCAACATGATGGGATTCATACCCGTCTCACACACTCGCTAGAAGTGTCTTGTATTGGGCGTTCACTCGGCATGTTGGCCGCAGAAAAAATCAAAGATGAATTACCGATGTGGATTTCACCTGCTGATGTTGGTGCGATTATCCAAGCTGCCTGTCTAGCGCATGATATTGGTAATCCACCTTTTGGTCATGCAGGCGAATATGCGATTCGTGAGTGGTTTGATGATGCATCGCATCGTGATTTCTTGACAAAACTCACCCCAGAAGAAGCAGCCGATGTACGTCAATTTGAAGGCAATGCCCAAGGACTTCGACTACTCAGCCGTATTGACTATCACCCCGATGATGGTGGTATGCGCTTAACCTGTGCAACACTCGGTGCCTATTTAAAATATCCGTGGTTATCTAAAACCATCGAAGAACAAGGCGATATGCCGTCCCATCAACGGGCAAAGTTTGGTTGCTATCAATCTGAAAAAGAAATTTTAAAACAGTTAGCAGAGCAACTTGGTCTGATTCAGCTTGGTGACTATCACTATTGCCGCCATCCACTGACCTATTTATTAGAAGCAGCTGATGATATTTGTTATGCACTCATTGATTTAGAAGATGGCATTATTCTGAACATGTTGAACTATGCCGAAGTCGAGCCAATTTTTCTGAATCTGATTGCAGATTATGGTTATCCAGAAGAACTCCATTTACCACATACCACATGGCAGCAAAAAATTGCAGCTCTCCGTGGGCGTGTAATGAAGCGTTTAGTCGATGAGGTGACCACGGCATTTGCCAAACATCAGTATGAAATTTTAACCGGTCAGCTCAAAGGTAGCCTATTGCAATATTGCTCACCGGATATTGAAGCAGGTATCCAAACGGCGAAGAATCTTGCCCGAGACCGTATTTTTGAGCATCCTCAAAAATCTGGTTTAGAAATTATTGCACACCAAAGCCTACAAACGATTTTGGACGCCTTTATCCCATTGACCATGCCGCATAAGACATTAAGCTTTAAAGAACAGCGGTTGATGTCAATTTTGCAACATTCAGGGGTAAATCTGCAAAACAACCACTATAATAATATTATGCAAGTTCTCGATATTATTAGTAAGTTCTCGGATCATCAGGCTTATAGCTTGGCGCAAGAGCTGCAAGGCAATAAGATAGGGTTCTTTTAGCCACTAGATGAGTTGGCACCCTTTCCTTTTTATACCCAAACTAAATTGTTTTTAAAAATAGTGAAATTTAACTCATGATCGGATGTTTAATTGGCGAAGTGTTTGCCCTAGAAGCCCCAACCGTATTACTCAATGTAAATGGCGTTGGCTATGAAATTGACACACCACTTTCGACATTTTGCCAATTACAAAAGGGACAGAAAGTTACTTTATGGACCCACCTAGTCGTTCGTGAAGATGCGCAACAACTTTACGGCTTTAGAGATGCACAAGAAAAAACCATTTTCCGTACCCTACTCAAAGTGAATGGCGTTGGCCCCAAAATGGCTTTGGGCATTCTATCGACATTAAGTGTTGAACTGCTCATCCACACAATTGAACATGATGATATTAATACGCTGATTAAAGTTCCGGGTGTAGGCAAAAAAACTGCTGAACGATTAATGATTGAATTACGCGATCGTTTCAAAGCCTTAGCACATTCAACTGGCAGTACGACAAATGCTGCTGCTCAAATTCAATTTATGGCAAATTCACCAGTTGCCGAAGCTGAAGCTGCTTTGCAATCCTTAGGTTATAAACCAGCAGAAGCACAAAAAGCAGTGGCAGCAGTTAAAGCAGACTATACTGAATCTGCTGACATTATCCGTGCTGCGCTTAAATCCATGATGAAGTAATAGATATATGCAAGATCGTCTTATTAGCGGAACAGAAAAACCTGAAGATCATTTTGATCGTGCCATTCGTCCGACCTCATTGGCTGACTATATTGGTCAGCCTGTGGTTCGTGAGCAAATGGAAATCTTCATTGGTGCAGCGCGTGGTCGTGGTGAAGCCCTAGATCATACTTTGATCTTTGGCCCTCCAGGTTTAGGGAAAACCACGTTGGCGAATATTATCGCAAGAGAAATGGGCGGTAATTTAAAATCAACTTCTGGCCCTGTATTAGAACGTGCTGGTGATTTAGCTGCCATGCTGACCAATCTGGAAGAAGGTGATGTGCTATTTATTGACGAGATTCATCGTCTTTCACCCGTGATCGAAGAGATTCTCTATCCAGCCATGGAAGACTATCAACTCGATATTATGATTGGTGAAGGCCCTGCTGCTCGTTCAATCAAGCTCGATCTACCCGCCTTCACTTTAGTTGCTGCCACAACACGTGCAGGTCTACTCACCTCTCCGTTACGTGACCGTTTTGGGATTGTACAGCGTTTAGAGTTCTATTCAGTTGAAGACCTGACCCATATCGTGACGCGTTCAGCTAACTTGATGGATGTCCCGATTACCAAAGAAGGCTCAACAGAGATTGCCCGTCGTGCCCGCGGCACCCCACGTATTGCCAACCGTTTATTACGTCGTGTGCGTGATTATGCGCAAGTGAAAGGTACAGGCGAAGTGACTCAAGATATGGCACAACGTGCTTTAGACATGCTTAATGTCGATAAAGCTGGTTTAGATACACTCGATCGTCGTTATCTCAGTATGTTATTGGAACGTTTTGAAGGCAGACCAACAGGTGTGGAAGCTTTGGCCGCAGCCATGGCTGAAGATAGTGGAACGCTTGAAGATGTGATTGAACCCTATTTAATCCAGCAAGGTTATGTGATGCGTACTGCACGTGGCCGTATTGCAACCAATATGGCGTATTTACAATTTGGGATGACGCCACCTGAAACATAAAAATATTTTCAACTTAGTGCTTCTTATAATGGGATGATTAGAATAGGATATGCCTGATTTTAATCATCTCATTATTTTTAGGGTAACAATGAAAAATAAAACTTTAACTTCCGTATTTTTGAGTAGCTTATTTTTAACAGCCTGCGGGGGTGGAGGTGATAATGCAAATAATGGCAATTCATTTCAAGCTAAAGAAAAACTAGATTATAGCAAACCAGAAAATCTTGAATTGATTTATGCACCCATTATCAATTTATCAAGCATTAATGAAAATCAACTCATTGATACGATCACGCTTGCTGAATCCGTTTTTTATTTAATTCAAGGTGGAGAAAAAATGGGCTACAAAGCCTTCTGCCGAAATAAAGAAGGGAGCTTTAGCAGAAATAGCCAAACTGTTACGCTGAATAAATGTGATTTACAATATACAAAAGATGGCGTTATTCAACCTGTTTCTGAGGAACCAATGATTCTGTCTGGAAGTGTTAGCACACAAGGATACTGGTCACAGGATAACTTTAAAATCGATACGATACTGAACCAATTTAAAGTAGAAGTTGATAATGAAATAACAACCTTTAATGGAAGCAAAAGCAGTCTATCTTATTATGCTGATGCTCGCCCCTTCAAATATGACATTGCTCAAATGGAATTCACATGGGCTGATAAAAAATATACCGAAGTCTATAAACTTACAAACTATAGCTTTGAGCCTTGGTCAACTGGATCAATTACCAAAGGACGTCTAGTTGGGATATCCAATAATAAAGAATTCTCTGTAAATTTTGACAATCAAATCAAATTTGGAAGTGTCGGTGATGTATCAGTATTTTATCCAAGTTTTGCTGAAATTTTTATTGAAGATACTAACAACAATAAAAATGCAATCACCATTACTAAAACCGTTGACTATAAAGCATTAATGCGTGCATATGCCAATGGCGTTACCGTCACAGGCTTCCCTAAAGTCGTCGCTTGGGAAGAACTCAACTATTAAAAGAAAGAGCCCTATTCAAGGGCTTCTTTTTTACCTCATTCAACAATATGTTATTTATTACTATTTCCTTAACCTTATTGAGGCAATATCATTCCTGATTGCTGACAGTACGCAAAAATAGGTAATAGAAATGGCAAATCATTTTGAGTTCAACATTCGCGTTTATATCGAAGATACAGATGCAGGCGGTATCGTTTACCATGCCAATCATATCCGTTTTATGGAGCGTGCCCGTACCGAATGGCTACGTGCAGCTGGTGTTGATCACTACTGGCACCAAAAAGATTACAGCTTCGTTGTACATCAAATCGCTGTTAAATATGTACGCCCAATATTAATGGATGATTTAATTACCGTTACAGCACGTGTTATTTCGTGTAAAGCCGCATCTTTTGTGTTGCAACAAAATATTTATCGTGGTGAAATCTTGCTGGCTTCAGGTGAGGTTGTGTTGGCATGTTTAAACAAAGAGTTAATGCCACGTAGACTTCCTGATGAAATTCGTGATCTGATTCAAAAAGAATTAGCACAGGACTAAAATAAACTTTCGGCACAGCAACTTATGGCAACTAACTTAGAATCTTCCCTGCATATTTCTGACCTAATTTTACAAGCAAGTCCTGTTGTACAACTGGTCATGCTGATCCTGCTACTCTCTTCAATTTATAGCTGGTATCTGATTGCCAAATTATATATGGGCTTTAAAAAAGCAGGACAAGAGGATGAGCATTTTCAAAAAATGTTCTGGTCAGGTGCCGAATTAAACACGCTTTATAATAATGCACAATTGAACTCTAAACGTCGTGGTCTAGAAGATATTTTCTACCAAGGCCTAGGTGAGTTCTTTAAGTTGCAAAAACGTAAAGCAGACACCAATCAAACCATCGAAGGAACTGAACGTATCCTGCGTGTTGGTTTAAGCCGTGACCAAGGTGGTTTAGAAGTCGGCTTGGGTGCACTTGCTAGTATTGGTTCAGTTGCACCTTATATCGGCTTATTTGGTACGGTATGGGGGATTATGAATGCCTTTATCGGCCTTGCTGCCGTGGACCAAGTGACTTTGGCAACTGTTGCTCCTGGTATTGCCGAAGCCCTCATTGCAACTGCGATTGGTTTGTTTGCAGCAATTCCTGCTGTACTTGCGTTTAACCACTTTACCGCTAAAGGTGAATCAATCTATTCAGATCGTGCTTTATTTGCAGAAGAAATGGTTGCCCTATTACAGCGTCAAGCGATTGGAACGACACAGGAAGATGCATAATGGCGATTCAACGATCTGGACGCTTTGAGCGGATTAAAAAACCGCTCAAAAGTGATATGAATGTGGTTCCCTATATCGACGTCATGTTGGTGTTATTGGTCATTTTTATGGTGACCGCCCCCATGATTACCAGCGGTATTAAAGTAGATTTGCCACAAGCCAATAATCAACCTATCGAATCAAAAGATATGCCAGCAATGGTGACTTTAGGTAAAGATGGCAATATCTACCTTGAGTATAAAGAACATAAAAGTAGTGAACCACTTTCACTTGAACAGCTCGAAACTGTGTTAAGCGAAGCTCAAGTACAAGCTGAACAAGAAAATAAGAAGTTGATGGTATTAGTCAATGGAGAGGAATCTCGTCCATATGGTGAAGTTGTCGCTCTTATGTCTAGTTTACAAGAAGCTGGTCTTACTCAAGTCGGCTTACTCACGAAGTCTTTAAAATAAGCTATGAAAAAATTTCAAGAGCCACCTTTTAAGCAAAATGCGATTGCGCTGGGTTTTACCCTCGGTGTTCATGCAATCGCAATTGTTGGCTTGTTGTTTTTAGGCTTGAGTAAACCCCCTGAAGAACCTAAAAAACTGACCACTATTTTGGTGAAGCCAGAAGATTTACCACAGTCATTACAACAACCCGAACAACAAGTCTCTGCTGAACATCAGGCAGAAGAAGTGCAAAGCCCTATCGTGGATACAACACTTCCTGAAAATATTCCTGTAACACCTCCGCCGCCAACTGCACAACAACTTGCGGCTGAAAAGCAAAAAGCTGAACAGGCACAGCAAGCCAAACTTGCTGAGCAAAAACGCAAAGCAGATGAAGCTGCTCGTGCACAGCAAGTTGAAGAACAACGTAAACTTGCAGATGCTCAAGCACAGAAACAACGTGCGGACGCTGAAGCGAAACGCCAAGCAGAAGCAGATACGAAGCGTAGAGCTGAACAAAATGCCAAAGCCGAGGCTGAAGCCAAAGCACGCCAAAAAGCGGAACAAGATGCGAAATTAAGACAGCAAAAAGCTGCTGAAAATGCAAAACTTCAAGCGCAACAGGATGCCAAGCGCAAAGCTGAGGCAGATGCCAAGGCGCGTGCTGAAGCAGATGCAAAACGTAAAGCTGAGGCTGACGCGAGAGCAAAAGCCAACGCAGATACGAAGCGTAAAGCCGAAGCTGATGCCAAGGCACGTGCTGAAGCCGATGCAAAACGTAAAGCTGAGGCCGACGCGAGAGCAAAAGCCAACGCTGATGCGAAGCGTAAAGCCGAAGCTGATGCCAAGGCTAAAGCTGAGGCCGACGCGAAACGCAAAGCAAATGCTGATGCCAAAGCAAAAGCTGACGCAGATGCGAAACGTAAAGCCGAGGCCGATGCGAAGGCAAAAGCTGACGCAGATGCGAAACGTAAAGCAAATGCAGATGCCAAGGCAAAAGCTGATGCAGACGCGAAACGTAAAGCCGAGGCCGATGCGAAGGCAAAAGCTGACGCAGATGCGAAACGTAAAGCTGAGGCTGAAGCAGATGCCAAAGCTGCAGCCGCTAAAAAAGCTGAGCAGGAAGCTGCCCAGAAAAAAGCGGATGCAAAACGTGTTGCTTCAACTGCGAAACGTGATTTCGAACAAAAAATCTATCGTGCGTGGAATATGCCATCTGGCTCATCGGGTCAGCGTGCGAGCGCTCGTGTGACTTTAAGCGATAGCGGTGCCGTACTTTCTGTCGTTGTAACAGCGAGTGACCCAGACGTTAAGGCGAGTGTCGAAGCTGCGGTAAGAGCTGCTGCTCCTTACCCGATGCCAGATGATCCAACCGCCCGTCGTGAAGCAAGAAGCTTTACTTCAAGTTTTACTGCAAAATAGTAATGAATAGTTAACGTTACATGCTTTTAATAGCACAAAGCATGTAACTATGTTAAATAATCAACAGCCACAAAAATACGAACGCAAGTAATTGTAACTATGGACAAGACTCGTAAACACCTCCTCTCTTTAGCAGTATTTGCTGCGATTAGTACAGTTGTTCCAACAGCAACTTTCGCACAATTACACCTCGAAATTGCTAAAGCACCTGAACAAGCACCTAAAATCGCGATCATCCCATTTGCAAATGACAATGCGATCTATCCAATTGTGGAAAGCGACTTGAATCGTTCAGGTCGTTTTACCAGCGCATCTCAAAATTTGCCGGCTACTGCAAGCCTTAATCAGGTTCAAGCGGGTGATTGGCAGAATGCCGGTGTGCCGTATGTTGTCGTTGGACAACTTAAGGCGGTTGATGCCAATACTTTTGAGATTCATTACCAGTTATATGATGTACAGAAACAACAATACTTACTCAATGAAGTACTGACTGTACCAAGCTCACGTGTACGCCAAGCAGGCCACCTGATCAGTGATACCATCTATCAAGCTTTAACAGGTATTGCTGGTGACTTTAGTGGTCGTATTGCTTATGTATTGCGTAATCAAGCGACACCTGCCCAACGCTATACATTACAAATCGCCGACACAGATGGTGAGCAACCTAAAACAGTATTGTCATCACGTGATCCTATCTTATCTCCAGCTTGGACACCTGATGCTAAGAAAATTGCTTATGTATCATTTGAAACCAAACGCCCTGCAATTTACTTACAAGACTTAGCCACGGGCCAACGTGAAGTTTTAGCGAGCTTCCGCGGTCTAAATGGCGCTCCAAGCTTCTCTCCAGACGGAAAATCGATGTTATTCACTGCATCAATGCATGGTAACCCAGAAGTTTATCAAATGGATTTAAGCACACGTCAAGTACAGCGCATGACCAATGACTCTGCGATTGATACTGAAGCACGTTATTCTCCAGATGGTAAATCATTTATCTTTACTTCTGATCGTGGTGGTTCACCACAGATTTATCGCTATAGCTTTGATGATAGTTCTGTAAAACGCTTGACCTTCAAAGGTGCGTTTAATGCACGCGGTACTTTGAGTGCTGATGGTAAAAAGATTGCTTTAGTACATCGTCCAAGTGGCAGTAACTACAAAGTTGCAATCCAAGATATCAATACTGGTATCACCAATATTCTGACACCGACAAGTTTAGATGAATCACCGAGCTTCTCACCAAATGGACAGATGGTGGTTTATGCAACACGTGAAGGTAGTCGTGGTTTGTTATCCGTCATGTCGACTGATGGCCGTTTCCGCATGAATTTACCAAGCGAGCAAGGTGAAGTTCGTGAACCAGCTTGGGCACCAAAATAAGTTTAATCGATTGGAGAATCATATGAACATTAAATATCTAACGCTTCCACTGATTGCTGCAACACTTGTATTTACAGGCTGTGCAAGCCGTAAGCCTGCCGCTGAAATTACTACTGGCACAAATCCAAATGGCTCAACCACAGTCAGCACAGATGGTTTAAGTGAAGATGCAGCATTAAATGCGCAAAACTTGGCTGGTGCATCTTCTAAAGGTGTCACTGCTGCAAATAAAGCATTCTTGGCAAAACGCGTGGTGCACTTTAACTTTGATAGCAGTGATTTATCGAATGAAGATTATCAAACCCTACAAGCACATGCTCAATTCCTAGTTGCTAACGCTAACTCTCGTGTTGCTCTGACAGGCCATACGGATGAACGTGGTACGCGTGAATACAATATGGCACTTGGCGAACGCCGTGCAAAAGCAGTTGAAAGCTTTTTGATTACCAACGGTGTAAACCCACAGCAACTTGAAGCAGTTAGCTACGGTAAAGAATCACCGGTGAATGCAGGTCATGATGAAGCGGCGTGGAAAGAAAACCGCCGCGTAGAAATTAACTACGAAGCAGTTCCACCACTATTAAAATAATTGTGGTTTCGCTGTAAATAAAAATGCTCACTTCATGTGAGCATTTTTATTTCATTTATTAAGACGAAGATTGAGCATCAGGCTTGTTTTGCATTGATTCAATCAAATCGTGCTTATTAAACTCTTTATATTCTGGCTTAGCTTCATACTCTTTCCATGCATCCTTCACATTTTCTTTGGAAATCGTATCTAAGCTAATCGGCTCACTCGGCGTGGGCGTTGCCTCAAAATTCTTGGTTGACATCGGTAGCCTCCAAACATCCTGTTTAGTATCTATGCAACATAGCATGTAATGCTGCACTTGTAATCATAAAAGCAACATAAATAAAGTAAGATAATTTTTATTTTCGGACGATCTCATCTAGAATACCCACATTCTTTTTTTATCAATTTTTGACACGGCCAAATCGGAGCTATTCAATATGTCAAACCTTACTTTGACCCAATACCTAGAACAACAAAATGGGAATTTGACTCCAGAGTTGGCACAAGTCATCGAAACAATTGCGGCTACATGCCAAACCATTGATCAGGCACTTCAAAAAGGTGCTTTAGCTGGTATTTTGGGCAGTGCAGGCAACGAGAACGTTCAAGGCGAAACACAAAAGAAATTAGATGTTATTTCTAATGATTACCTGATTGATGCTTTAAAAGCACACCCACAAGTGGGTGGTTTGGCCTCAGAAGAGCTAGATGACTTCACCCCTGCCCAAGAAAATGGTAAATATCTAGTTTTGTTTGATCCACTCGATGGTTCAAGCAATATCGACATTAACATGTGTGTCGGTACAATTTTCTCTATTCTTCCTGCAAAGAATTCTGTCACTCAATCTGCAGACTTTATGCAAGCTGGTACAGCGCAAGTTGCCGCAGGTTATGTGCTTTATGGCCCGTCAACCATGTTAGCACTTACAGTGGGTGCAGGTGTTGCGTTCTTTACTTTTGACCCAACAACACAAAACTTCTTGCTAACGACAGAACAAGTGCAAGTCACAGCAGATACACAAGAGTTTGCAATTAACTCGTCGAATCAACGTCACTGGGAAAACCCTGTAAAACGTTATATTGACGAACTTTTAGCGGGTAAAACATCAGTCCGTGAAAAAGATTTTAATATGCGTTGGGTTGCATGTATGGTAGGTGATATTCACCGTATCTTATGTCGTGGCGGTATTTTCCTTTACCCTTACGATTTAAAAGACCCAAAAAAAGCAGGTCGCTTACGTTTGATGTATGAAGCAAATCCAATGAGTATGTTGATCGAACAAGCTGGTGGTGCGTCTACGACAGGTCGTGTTCGTATTATGGACATCCAACCAACAGAACTACACCAACGTGTCCCTGTGATTATTGGCTCTAAAAACGAAGTGGAACGCGTAACAAGCTACCACTAATTAATTTTATAATCAGGGCATTATAAAATTATGATGCCCTTTTGGATGTTTATCTTATGGCGGTTATTTTCCTAGAATCAAAAGACAATGCAAAAATTAAACATTTGCGTGGTCTGATCGAGCTTAACAGTGCTCGAAAAAAACATCAGCAAACCGTTCTAGAAGGTACACATCTGTGCTTGGCTTGGTTGCAACAGCAGAAAAAAATCTTTTCTTTATTTACCACCGAACAAGCCTTAGAACATCCAGATTTACAAGAAGTGATTGAACTCCATCAAGCTCACATCTTTGTTATTAGTGA
Organism: Acinetobacter sp. 102; assembly: GCF_037028485.1. Taxonomy (NCBI): domain Bacteria; kingdom Pseudomonadati; phylum Pseudomonadota; class Gammaproteobacteria; order Moraxellales; family Moraxellaceae; genus Acinetobacter; species Acinetobacter sp. 102. Next base: position 59,193 of record NZ_JAZEZK010000018.1, on the reverse strand, counting down.
AGTCCTGTATAAGGATTTAAGTACCTTAGGCACAACCCTGCCTTGTCTCGCGATTGTTGATTTACCCAAAACTGCCGCCACGATTGATTTTAAGGCGGATACTTTAATTCTAGAAAATGTTCAAGATCCTGGAAATGTAGGGACACTACTCCGCTCTGCTGCCGCTGCAAACATCAAACAGGTGATTTGTACACAAGGCTCATCTGCACTTTGGTCTCCACGTGTGCTTCGAGCAGGTATGGGCGCTCATTTTAGTCTTCAATGTTTTGAAAACTTCCAGCTCACAGATATTCTTCCAAAATTTCAAATTCCAGTTTTTGTGACCAGTTCACATCGCTCAACCAGTTTATATAGCCAAGATTTAACTCAAGCCTGCGTCTGGATTTTAGGCAATGAAGGTCAAGGTGCAAGTGACTATGCACTTGAGCATGCTCAGGCAGTAGCGATCCCTCAACCTGGTGGACAAGAGTCTCTCAATGTCGCCATTGCAGGTTCAGTATGCTTCTTTGAAATGGTTCGCCAACGTCAGTAAAAACGTTAAATTATTTTAAATACGATTTTTTTACTGAGAAAATCAATTACACTACTAAAAATAATTGCTTAAGTTGTCAACGCGCCCACCATTTTCAACGTTATATGATTAATGAATTGGAATTAATGGTGGGTATCCATGACAGGATTTTCCATCTCTATGGATTTAGCACCGAAACAGGCTCGAACCGAAAACAGTACTGATCACAGTACTGTTGAACAACGTCTGCGTTTTTTTATGCAAGACGTTACAGGTCGTGCCTTGGTTATGATGGAAAGTGCAACGCAGGGACAACAAGGCATTGCAATGGATTTAGTGCAAGAAGCTTTCATTTCATTGCACAAATCATATGCAGATAAAAGTACTGAAGAATGGTATCCCCTGTTCTACACCATATTAAATAACAAACTCCAAGACTGGCGACGCAAAGAAGCTCGCCGTGCGAGTCCATTTTCATTATTTAAAAAAATTAGTTTAGATGATGACGAAGAAATCATTGATGTTGTGGATGAATCGACCCCTAATCCGTTTGAATTTCTTGATCAAGAAGTCACGATGGAGGAAATTCAAGCTGCAGTCAATCAACTACCCGTCCGTCAACAACAAGCATTTATGCTAAGAGCGTGGGAAGGTTTTGATACGATGACCACAGCACAAATTATGGATTGCAGTGAAGGCAGTGTGAAAACACATTACCACCGTGCAATTCAGGGACTCCGAATTGCTTTAGAGCATTTAAACCCGCATACGGGAGGATCATCAGATGAAAAAAGATGAGTTCACTAAACATGTGACTTCCAGACTTGACCAACTTGCGAAAGAACAGCACCACAATAAAATGATGGTGATGAATCATGTTCTCGATACTGTACAAAAGAAACCAACCTCTTATTACAGTGTTTGGAAAATGACTGGTTTTGCGTTTGCTGCTGCCCTCATGGGGATTGTGGTTCTACCTAGTTCGTTGCAATTGGCAGATCAACCACAAAACCAAGTTGTCGTGAATCCAAAACTTTCACCGCAAATGGTTGAAGATATGGAAATGTTATTGGTCTTAGGTGAGGATAAAGTTCCACATGGCAGCTAAAAAATTAGCACTTGTTGTGTGTACGCTCGGCTTATTACAAACCAGTTTTGCAGGTTCAGAACGTTTTTGGGTATTTTCCAAACCGAATAAACCAGCAACGGAAGAAGCATGGGATGACTTATCACCTGAGGAGCAACGCGTTTTAATCAAGCGCTATCAGACATTAAAGGAAGTACCAACCAATCAAAGCACACAGCTTCAACAACGAATGGAGTGGTTCACGCAATTACCTGAAGAAGAAAAACAGAAAATGCGTGATGTTTGGCAAAAAATGAGTATGCAAGAACGTAACATTCTTCGTAAACGCATGCTAAATGCCAGTAGCGAAGAGCGTGTAAATATCAGAGAAGAATATCTCAGTAAATACGCTGAGCACTGAGTTTTAAATTGATAACAATAAAAAATAGCGCCTAAAAGGCGCTATTTTTTTATCTTTGGTCTACTTACTTTTTAAAGCGACGATAAGCTAATAGTCCCAATAAACCAAATATCGAATAGAAACTCATACTACCCCCACCACTGCTCGCTGGACGAGTATCATCAGTCGTGGTTGCTGTACTAATGGTTCGCACAGTAGCTGAATTTGATGATATACCATCAGCATCATAAACTTGATAGTTAAATGAGAAGTTAAATGGGTTAAATGCATTTACTTCCTGAACGTAAATATTCCCACCGTAGCAAGTCTCTTTTTCATCTGGTGCAGGACAAGCACCTTTACGATCAGCTGTAATACTCAAATCATTGGTCGGCACATTGGTCAAGCGAATTGGTAACTCAATACCTTCTGCATTCTTCCAAAATTGAGATTTATTTGGATTTTTTTCTGGACCAGTCCCACCTTCTCCAGTGTCACCATTGTCATTGGCAAAGTTTAATAAATTCAGGCTAAGTTTTTGCTTTTCCTTATATTTAAACGTTAAAGATGTATCAGTTGCCACAGGTGCAATATTTACGAAAGCTGCACGAATTAAGCCAGACGAACTTATATTTGGATTAGACTTTGACGTGATCGTGTATTTACAGAAAATCTTGTCTCCTGCTTGGGTAATACTGTCATCCTTACGGTAAAAAATAATTTGCTGAAGGTCTTTATTCCAAGCACATACTAAATTTTCTTTGTCACTTGCATCAATATCAGTGACAGTATCATTAATTTGACCTTTACCAAGAGGTTCTGTCGTGACATTATATAAATCAGGATTAAAAAACTCTAATTTATAACTACCATCAGCTTGCTCAGTATCTTGAGGTAATGGTAATTGATAGTTACTTAAATCAATGTAAATTGCACGATATTTCAAATTAGCTTTTGTATATTGTAATAGCTTTTGATATTGATCCAAACGAGATTTATAGTAAGTTAAAAAATCAGGATTATTTGGATTTTTGACCAAATTATCAAAGAAGTTATATTGAGATTGATAAGTTGACATTGCACTACTAATAGAGGTATTAGTCAAATCTTGTAAATCACCCGCTGTAAATCGCATTAACTCAACTGAACCAATATCACAACGGTTGCTCGCATCAGGATTGTAATACAAAGTACCATCTACAATACGCGCCAAACCACGTTGGTCCGTTGCACTACAAGAAATTCCATCAACATCTAATAAACCAACTATTTTTGTAGTCGTCTTATCATCTACCTTAACTTCTATTTCTGTTACATTTTTCTTTGGGTAATAGATTGGTAGAAATGCAGTATAAGCAGAAGCTGCTTGTAATGGACTTAATAGTGTTCCAATACTAATATTACTGACATTTAAATTGGTTGTATTATTTTTAAGTGACTCTTTTGGAACATCACAGACATTATTGATTGGAGATGTAGAATCGCCCTCTTTTAATGAAAGCGCATTATAAGCTATACCAAAACTAACCTCTTCCTGATTGACGACATCACCAAATAGATATCGACATGCATAACTATTCACCCCACCATTATAAGCAAGAACGTTATAGGTTAATACTTTCCCACCAATTTTATCATAAAGCAGAGTTGTAAAAGCTTGATTTTCAACAATGGTATTACTGGTTAAAATTATATTACTTGCATTACTTAGAATACTGGAATTATTATTTTCTTCAGTTCCTGGTTTAGTATCACCTGTAAATTTGATTAAATTACCAGATGAGGAATTAACAATATTTTTTGCAATCGTATTCGTTATTAATGTTGCAGTTGACTCTCCACAAAACTCAATCATACTGCTTGAGTTTCCAGAACCATTTGTAACAAAGCTGTTTGATGTTAAATTAATCGTACGTTTTGCATACGTCACATCATTAAAACAACTCATAGACAAGACACTACCTTTATCAGCCTGATTTCCCTGAATCAAGCTTTTCGTCAAAGTTAGTGTTGTTGAGGGACCTGCTAAATAAACAGCCCCCCCCTCTTTTGCGTGGGAATCTAAAATTTGACTACTTTGTAAGACAACATCAGCACCTGCATAAATCGCTCCACCACGATCTGCCGTCCGACCACCAGTCAAAATTACATTACTGAGACTGAGAGCTTTCGTTCCTAATGTTGTATTAAAAATACGTGAATTCTCAGCTTTAATCGTAGTTTGCAAAGGAATTTGTGCTGGATATTGATTAACTACATCATTTAATAGAACATTTTTTTCCTGCCAATCAACTGGACTAGCACCCCAAATTGCGACATTCACATTTGGCGTTAATTCCTTCTTAAGGGTATAGACCCCTTTTTCAAGCTGAATAACTTTCTGCGTACTTGAAAGCGTATCTGTGACCACACACCCACCATAAGCAACGCGTGTTTCGGCTGTTTTTAACGCTTCGCGCAATGAACAAGCAGAAGGGTTTTCACCATCTTCATCCACAAAAGTAGTGACTTTAATAGGTGTGCTACTAGTTGCCGCTAACAGTGGCATTGTCGCCAGAACCATGGTTGCTAAAATTGTTTTTTTATAATGTCTCATCTCATCTCATCCCTGATTATGATTTAATGCGGCGCAATCCTACCAATCCAAGTAACATCAAGATCGCACCCATTCCAAAGCTACCCGTACTCACTGTTTTGCTTTTAAAGGTATTCGGTGGATCTTGTACAATTGTTGCTGGAATATCAATAAAATAGTTTGATACATCATTAAAACGAGTCGTAGTCGTCATTACTCGTAAATTAAATTTATCTGCACCATGCCAATCACTATCAGGCACATAAGTCACATTACCATCCTGATCAATGCTGGTCTTGCCTTTAGATGGCGTTTGTGTTTGCACGACTTCTAAACAACCGACTTTCCAAGGCTGACCATCTGAACGCTTACCAAGTTGTGCTTCACATGTTGCAGGATCTAGCAACTCACCGTCTAACAAACTCTCCGCTATACTAAACTTAGCCACTTGTCCGTATAAAATATCTTGACCAACAATTGGAATCTCACCACGATTGACAATTAACTCAACTGAGCCCAAATCACATAATTCATTAAAACCTGTACGGCTTTTCCCGCGTTGATCTGTAGGCTCACAATTTGCTGTACTGAAGGTTGTACCATCACTATAAATGCGCCCTTTATTAACAATGAGTGAATCTGACAACTGTTTATAAGAAGCCAATAAACGGGGTTTAAAGAAACCAAGCATTTGATCTTTCGGAATAGAATAAGGGCACAGTAACCCCTTCGCTGGTGGAGCTGCACAAATTCCTTCATCATTTGTACCCCCCGCAATTAAGGCTTGCTCAGGATCATTCTGATTCCACATAAAGTTTGGTAAACGTTTTTCTGCATTACGATCACAATCTGATGTGGTTAAATTACTTTGAACAATGGTCGTATCATCTGAAGTGTTCGTACAATTCGTATTTCCATTCGCAACTAAAATACTATTTGAAACATAAGAACTAGGGTATTCTTTAACTGTTTCTTTTTTCTCGCCATTTTCATCAGTTGTAGTGGTTATTTTGAAATTTAAAGACTGTAAATGTAACCCAGCAGCATTTTTAATAATTGTATTATTATTCAGGATCATCCCTTCACGAATATTCGCAACATAGCCCCCTTTATTATGAAAAATAGTGCTACTGCGAATACCTGAAATACCTGTTCCCAATGCCCCACCAATAGTATCGTTATTAAAACCAGTTTGGACATAGAGCAAAGCACCATTGGTACCTGCTACACCTTCATTATCCCGTATTACCGATTGTGCAATCAGATACATTGGCATTTCACTATAAATGACAGCGCCCTGATCCGCCTTATTATTTTGTAAAATACTATTATTAATATAGACATACCCTGCTGTGTTTTTCGCATCCGATAAGACACCAGCATTATAAATTGCACCGCCCCGATTTGCTGAACCACCCACTAACCTTGAGTATTGAATCGATAAACTTTCTCGATTGAGAATTAAACCGCCATCATTAACCTTACTGGAAGCTCCTTGTAAATTTAGCTCAATCAAACCGACTGCAAGTAGTGCACTTTCAACATTATTATCATCAATTACGAAAAGACGATCAGAACCCACCATTTTAATCGTCGCATTATTTAAGCCTTTTTTATTGTCATTAAAGCCATCACTAGCTGCCGTCCGAATTGTAGCTGCCGCTTTGATATTTAAAGCTGAATTGATTTGATAAGTCTGGTCTCGTTGCAAAATGATGTTACTGGTTGCATCTTTATTACCACATCCGTGATAACCATTTTCAAACTCTTTTTGACTTCTTTTATTTAAAAACTCAACAGCTTCTCGTAATGAACAAACGGCATCATCTTTGTCTTCATCAGCCAATGTTGTAACTTGAATATCCGCAGAATATGCATGTCCAGTAATCGCAAATAAAGCGCAGGCAAGCGTCCGTTTGAGCATACCGATCTCCTTCTATTTTTCATTTTTCTTTGTATTGCAAACGCAATGTTTGCAACCACATTCCTTTGTGCGTACTTTGTCATAGCTCTCGAAATTACTCAAGAAATTTTATGCTATTGGCGATATTCATCAATCAAAGCATAAATCTGCTTAAGTGTTGTATTTGAAAGCTTAGTTTTTTCACCCTTTAGCATTTTTTCCAACTGAGCCAGTGTCTGTAATAAAATTGATGCCTGATGCGGACCATTGCTTAACAAGTAATCTACGATCTGTTGATCAAAATGAATACCACGTCGAGTCATAACCGATTGTAGTAAAGCATGCCGATCAATATAGGAACTACCATTCGGCACTTTTACACTGACAGCCTGAGTCAACCTTGACTGTAAATCTGGTAATTCAAGCTTTAGCTCAATTGGCGCAACACGAGAAGAAAAAACCAACTGCCCTTCATGATTATTCATTAAATGAAAAACGGCTTTCTGCCAATGTGGAACGCCACTAATCGAATCAATATCATCTAATGCAACTAAATCATAAAATTCTAAAGACGTGATTGCTTCGATGGGTGCATCTAATAATTCTAATAATGAAACTTTGATTGCAGGTCGACCTAACTCTAAATATGAATCACAGATCGCTGAAAGCAAATGACTCTTACCTGTTCCAGCACCGCCATAGACATAAAAGCGGCTCACCAACCCAGCATGTAGCTGTCGAACTGCATCAACCACAGGTCCCCAACCCGGTCCCGAAAAATCACTGATTCGAGCATCGAGTTGAGGTTCTATATCCAGTTGTAGTTGACGCATATACTTAATTTGTTCCTCAATTACTTTAAGTCATTCGAGTTTGAAGTCTCTGTATCTTGAGAGTTTTTAATTTGAATATCAAGCTCTACATGACCTGATTCAATATTTATATGTTGAGTTTCACCTTCCACCAACACAACTTCTGTTGGTAATCCATATAAGCGACTTTTTTCATAATTATCACGTGCGTGCTTTAATAATACAACAATGACAGCAGCCACAGGTAAGGCAATTAACATTCCAAGGAAACCACCAAGTTGTGCACCAGCCAATACAGCAAAAACCACTGCGACTGGAGATAAACCAATTTTATCTCCCAACAAGAATGGCTGAAGAATATAGCCTTCGACCATCTGTCCAATCATAAACACAACACCAACCAGAAGTAGCTGCGTCCAGTCCAAACCAAACTGAAACAGTGTTGCGATTACGGCAGCAATAATCCCGACACCAAAGCCTAAATAAGGAATAATGCTTGCTAAACCAGCAATCATTCCAATAATCAAGCCAACCTCAAGACCAATCAGTTGTAGACCAACAGCATAAACAATGCCTAACAGAAGCATGACAAGGAATTGGCCTTTAACAAAAGCACCTAATACACTATGACATTCACGAACGATGGTTAACGTTGACGCTTCATAAGGACGTGGAATTAAACGTCTAAAGCTTTGCAGCATTCTTTCCCAATCAAGCAAAAAGTAGAATGAGATAATTGGAATTAAAATCACCACACCACCCAACTGAATAAAGTTCAATCCAGATTGGGCAACTCTTAATGCCATGGTTTGAATACTGTCAGCACTGTAGTTGGTCTGGATATAATCCATAAAAGCTTTGGTAATCTGCTCAGTATCAATTTCCATCGGCACCACATTAAAAGTATGTGATACCCACGGTAAGAAGGTTGCATTAATCCAATGAATTCCCGCAGGAATACTATCCCGCGCATACATCAATTGCTTCCAGATCAATGGTACTAAGAACCATAAAACCATGGTCAAAGTCACACCAATACCAATAAATACGATGCTGATTGCGAGCCAACGGGGCAATTTAATTTTGACAAGAACATCCACAAGCGGGCTAAACAAGTAGGCAATGAAAAAAGCACCTACAAAAGGAATCACAATGGGCTTTAATAGATAGAGCACCCAAAGGAGTAATGCGAGCCCAGCGAGGATAAAGATACGACGTAGTACCTGATCTTGCATAAAATCTAGCCTTTTTTCGTGTAATCGTTATAAATGGAAAAAAATTTTAATTAAAGATAGCATTTTCGAGCATAAATAACATAAGAGTTTCGTATATTCAGGTTATAATCTGCCGCCACTGCGGAGACTTCACTATGAGCAACTCAACTTCTACCCCAAATACTGGTTTAAGCTATAAAGATGCTGGCGTCGACATTGAAGCGGGAGACGCATTGGTCGATCGTATCAAATCTGTCGCTAAACGCACCACTCGTCCTGAAGTAATGGGCGGTCTTGGTGGTTTCGGTGCCCTATGCAAAATTCCAAAAGGTTATGAAGAACCTGTTTTAGTATCAGGAACAGATGGTGTAGGGACTAAATTACGTTTAGCACTAAACCTCAACCGTCATGACACGATTGGTCAAGATCTCGTTGCAATGTGTGTAAACGACTTACTTGTTTGTGGTGCTGAGCCATTATTCTTCCTCGACTACTATGCGACTGGTCATTTAAATGTTGATGTTGCAGCAGATGTCGTAACAGGTATTGGTAAAGGTTGCGAACTTGCTGGTTGTGCATTGGTCGGTGGTGAAACTGCTGAAATGCCAGGTATGTATGAAGGTGAAGATTACGATCTTGCTGGTTTTGCTGTTGGTGTGGTTGAGCACAGCAAAATTATCGATGGAACTAAAGTGAAATCTGGTGACGTACTTCTTGGTGTAGCATCTAGTGGTGCACACTCAAATGGTTACTCATTATTGCGTAAAATTTTAGATGTTAAGAATGTAGACTTAACTCAAATCGTCGATGGTCGTCCACTTGCCGACGTGGCAATGGAACCAACACGCATCTATGTAAAACCAGTACTTGAACTTTGCAAACAAGTTGATGTTCATGCAATGGCACATATCACTGGCGGTGGTTTACCAGGTAACTTACCACGTGTACTTCCAAATGGTGCTCAAGCTGTCATTGATGAAGCAAGCTGGGAATGGTCTGAATTATTCCAGTTGTTACAACGTGAAGGCAACGTAGAACGCTTTGAAATGTACCGCACATTTAACTGTGGCGTAGGTATGGTGATTGCAGTTGATGCAAGTGAAGCAGACAAAGCTATCGATCTCTTAAATGCTCAAGGCGAAAAAGCATGGAAAATTGGTTATATCCAAGAAAATGCTGAATCAGTTGAAGGCGCAGACGAAAAAATTCGCGTGATCTTTGCATAATGAGAATTGCTGTCCTTGTCTCTGGCAACGGTAGCAACTTACAGGCCCTGATCGATGCAAATCTTTCAGGGCAAATCATTGGTGTCTTATCCAACAAAGCTGATGCTTATGCATTACAACGTGCCAAAGATGCCAATATTGCGACCGCTGTTATTTCACATAAAGATTATCCAAATCGCGAAAGCTTCGATGACGCCATGCATCAACAATTATTAGCATGGCAAGTTGATCTCGTGATCCTTGCTGGTTTTATGCGGATTTTAACACCAAGTTTTGTTAGCAAATGGCAAGGCAAAATGTTAAATATCCACCCTTCTCTGCTGCCTTTCTACAAAGGTGTGAATACACATCAACGTGTATTAAATACCGGAGATCGTTTGCATGGCTGTACCGTTCATTTTGTAACAGCAGAACTCGATGCAGGACAAAGTATTGCGCAATCGGCAATTCAAGTTGGTTTGCAGGATTCGGTAACAAGCTTGGCGCAACGTGTGCATGAACTTGAACACTTTATCTATCCTCAAGTTGCACAATGGTTCTGTACAGGTCAACTGACCTGGCAAAATGGTCAAGCCTATTTCAATCAGAAACCTTTAGAACGGCCAATTCAGTTTGCACAGTTCTAAAAAATAAAAACGCATCCTAGGATGCGTTTTTATTGATTTAAACCACTAAACTTTTAATTTTCTCTATTGTTTCCATCGGATGCTCTAATGGGAACATATGTCCGCCCTCCATTACAGAAAAAGGGATACCCAATTTCTTTTTCGCCACTTGCGGGAATTTTTCTTTTAAGAAAATACTGTCTTGCCCCACAACCAAATGTACAGGTACAGGAGGTTTTGGCATCGGTAACCACCACATGGATGGCGTAGTCCTAAACATTGCCACTTCATCCTCTTTCGCAATGGTCAGTGTGACACCACCATTTTGTGGGTCATCTGTCAGGGCATAGTCGATATAAGCTTGAAAGCAATCTGGATCAAAGTACTGATAAAAACCTCTCGAACCTAGCAGCTCCGCAGCTTGTTCACGCGACTCCCAATGATCACGACGACGTACCGACAAGCCAGCTGGGGTGATTTTATCCACTAATTTAGGTTTAAAGATTTTAGCAAGATGAAAAACAAAGGATGCTTTACCAATAATGAGTGGTGGATCAAGCATGATGACTTGTGAAAATAGTTCAGGACGGCGATAAGCAGCCATCAGTGTCAAAACTGAACCCAATGAATGCCCCAAGCCAATCACTTTACGCCCTTGTGCTTGCTGCACAATGCTATCAATAATCTGATCGACTAAGTGCGTCCAACCATGGGTAATTGGATAGCGCTTGTCATTTCCAATTTCTGCAACATAGATAATGTCGTATTGATCTTTTAATTGATCAAACAGCTTTTGATAAACTTTAGATGGAACGCCATTGGCATGGGCAAAATGAATCAAAGGTTTCATAAGCTTGTCTTTTATTTTCACTGATTGGTCAATTATCCTGCTCTACATATGTATTGCAAATTAAAAGGATAACTGTCCAGTTATTTTTAGCATAAAAAAGGCTGTGATATACACAGCCTCCTTAAAATCAACATAGTGCTTTGATCAAAGCCTATCTATTATTGTATTTTCGCGTTCTGCTGAGTTTCTAGCTGTGCAGCAAGCGAACTACTAATACCTGCACCGAGCTGCGCCCCCATACGTCCTAGAATTGATTCTAACGGATTACGTTGAACGGTATAATCTACTTTTTGCTCAATCTTCAGATCACGCATCAATGTGGTCAAACTACCACTACGGTCAGCAACACCTAAAGCAACAGCCTGTTCACCTGTCCAGAACAATCCAGAGAAAATAGCTGGGTCATTTGACTTCAAACGTTTACCACGCCCTTCTTTCACTGCATTGATAAAGTGAGTATGCACATTATCAAGCACCGACTGCACATGTTGTTTCTGTGCTGGATCAAGTGGCTTGGTCATACTTAAAATATCTTTATTACTACCCGCAGTCAGAGTACGGTCTTCAATGCCTAACTTCTGCGCCAAGCCACTTAAGCCATAGTTCGGCATAATTACACCGATCGAACCCACTAAGCTAGATGGATTGACAATGATTTCATCTGCTGCTGAGGCAATATAATATGCACCCGATGCGCCCATATCCCCAATCACCGCATAGACTTTTTTATCTGGGTGCTGTTTTTTCAAGTAACGAATTTCTTGCCAGATTTCATCCGACTGCACTGGTGAACCGCCTGGTGAATTGATATTCAATGCAACTGCTTTACTGCCACTCGCTTCAAATGCACGTTTTAAAGCTTTGTTGGTATCTTCACTATTCACAGTAGACTGGCCAGCAGATGAATCGATGGTTCCCACAATATCAACAACAGCCAAGTGATTGCTGCTGATACTGGTGGTTGCTTTATCTGATGACGAGGTACAGCTCTTGGTCATTGCCAATAATACAATCAGCAAATATGCAAAACCCAAGCATTTAAAAAAGATGCTCCAACGGCGGCTACGACGTTGTTCTTCCACAGAAGCAAGAACAGCTTTTTCTAAAATTTGCCATTCTTTGCCTGTCACATTATTACTATTTGTAGATTCATTTTGTGGTTTTGGTGGCCAATCGGACATAAGATTCCAATCCAATATATTTTAAAAAGTGACTTTATTATATACGCGGATTTGAGTAAAACTGTTTAAATAACTTGTCTTAACTTATAATTATTTTTTGCTTTATACTTTCCTTTGTAATTTTTCTAATTTTGAATACATGACCCAGCCCAAATCAAACAATTCAAGTTATCGTCTTATCAAGCTTGTTAGTCATCAGCCACTCCAATTGGGACGGTTTTTTGCACGCTTGGTTGCAGCCTTAGTCAATACATTCCCGCTGTCTAAGCTTTCAAAAATTATCAGCTTGAATATACAAATTGCTTTTCCTGAAATGGAACAACAACAAAGACAAAAACTCACCAAACAAGCAATACAAAACGAACTGACCTCTTATTTCGAGTTTTTGAGTATTTGGGGTTCAACAAATGAAAAAAATATCAAGAGCATCCATCGCATTCAGGGTGAACATTATTTCCATGAAGCTGTTGCAGAAAAGAAAGGGTTGGTATTAGTCGTTCCTCATTTTGGTACATGGGAAGTCATGAACGCATGGTTATCACAATACACCCAAATGACGATCCTCTATAAACCAGTTAAAAATCCCGATGCTGACCAGTTTGTCCGTGATGCACGTAGTCGCGAACTAGCCCATCTGGTTCCTACCGATGAAAGCGGGGTTAGACAGATTTTTAAGGCCTTGAAACAAGGTGGAACTACTGCGATTTTACCTGACCATACCCCTGATCATGGCGGGGACATGATCAACTACTTTGGTATTCCGCTTGCCTCCAGTAGCCTCAGTGCCAAACTGATTCAAAAAACCAAGGCCAAGGCCCTCCTCATCTATACAAAAAGAAATGATCAAGATGGCTTTGATATGTATGTCGAACCGATCAATCCTCAAATCTATGAAGGTAATGCCGAAGATGGCACGTTAATTATCCATCAAACTTTAGAACAACTGATTCGACGTTATCCAGAACATTATCACTGGAGCTACAAACGTTTTCGCGCTAATCCCGCTTTAAAAAAAATCTACGATATTGATGAAAAAGAAGCACTGGCAAAAGTGGCTGAAGTTCGTCAACAAACGCAGCAAAATAAAGAAGCTTAGACTATTCTCGCTGTAGCCACTTCCATTGCTGTCTTTGTTGCTTTAATTCAGTAACACCATTTTCAAATAAAAAAGTTAAACTGCCTGACTGTGCTGTATTCAGCAAAGGAATATTTAAGGATTGAAGACGACTTTGTAATTCTTGGCTTGGATGGCCGTAACGATTATCGAACCCAGCTGAGGCAATCGCTAATTTAGGGTTTAATGTCGCTAAAAAATCATAGGCAGAGCTATACTTACTGCCATGATGCCCTAAAACTAGAACATCCACTTTTAAATCAGGATAGTGCTGCAATAGCTTATATTCGGTTTCCCACCCCGCATCCCCCATAATCAGAAAATTTTGATACGGTTGTGCATTCAGGAATTGTAAATAAACGACACAAGACTGCTCATTTTGCTGGTATGTGGCAACAGCCAAGCCCTCTTGATCGGGTGATAAAATTTCTATTTTTAGATTTGAATATGACCAAGTCTGACCTTGTTGGCACAATGAGAAATTATTTTTAAATGGCATTTTTTCATTGCGGTCATTGGACTGCACTTGAGTGATTGCAAAAGCATTTTGAATTGCTGTAAATGCACCACTATGATCTTGATCCAGATGAGACAAAATCACATGATCCAATGCCCGTATCCCTTGCTGCCTTAAAAAAGGAATGATGACGCGCTCGCCCAAACTAAACCTAGTTTCATCATATGACCCACCCGTATCAATCATTAGACTCAGTTCTGGATGCTGTAAAAATATAGCCTGTCCCTGTCCAACATCAAGAATAGTAAATACCGTTGATTGGACTTTTATCCCAAGAAAAATCGGTAAAAAGCACACCAGCGACCAGATCTTGGAGACTGTGCCTCTTGGCAGAAATAGAATCACGATACCAATAATAAAACCCAACATCATCAAGGGAGTGTAACTGACACCATATAACTCAGGTGAAATGCGCTGTAGGCTATTGAGTAGCCATAACAAAATAGCCAGTAATCCATCACTCAACTGAAATAGTAGTTGCCCAAGCGTAGGAATCAACAACCAAATACATGCTGCGATAATCCCTAAAGGCACTACTACGCCACTAAGCAATGGGATGGCAATCAAATTACTGATCGGCGCAAGCCATGAAATCTGCTGAAAGAAAATAAGTACCAAAGGGAGTAATGCAATGAAGATTTTCCATTGCGACTCAATCAGAAGCTTCACCGCTAGAAGTAGTTTTTGAGTCGTTGTGATGACTTGTTCTTGAGGTACATCCCTAATCGTTTGATAGATGCGCAGCAGAATAAAGCACGCCCCATAGGACAACCAAAATGCAGCAGACAAAATACTGAATGGATCAAAGATCAGCAATAAGCTTGCGCTATAAATCAATAATGCAAATGGTTGAATCGACTGTCTAAACCATAGAAAAATGCTTGCAATAATTACGGTTAATAAAGTTCGCAATGCAGGAATTTCAAAACCGACAAAGGCCACATACAACAGTACACTGAATCCAAAAGGCAACAGTACTAACACCTGTCGTGGTTGCCATAAATATAATTTTGGCGCATAACGCTGAACCATGCACTTTAATACCCAAGTCAGCATCAGCGCAAAAACCAAGACATGTGGCCCAGAGATTGCCAATAAATGTGAAAGACCTAATTGTTGGAATTGTTGCTTTAAACGATTTGATAACAAGCTTTCGTCACCAGTCAGCAAAGCCAATAACAACCCTTTGTGCTGTAGCGTACTCGCTTGTAACATTTCACGGAATGACAAGCGCAGTATTTCAACATTGAGCAAAAATTTTTCTTGTAGGGTCTGTTGTTGCTTAAGATGCTGGTGGTAGCCCAAACGATAGATCTGATCCTGACTTAAAGACTGGATGTCGCTGACCTGATAAGCAGACATGATATTTTGTTGTAAAAACCATTTTTCCTGATCAAATGCACCTGCGACAGCATAGCTATGTGCAGGTTTTATCCTCCCAGATAGACGATAATAATGACCTAATTGCAACTCTTGCTGCTGAACAATTGGATTATTTTGTTGTTTTATATAAAGTACCCAATCAACGGGCTGTGTGTGCCGATTAAGTACTTCTGCGATTTGTTTCTGCCCATCGTCGCTTAACTCGTCAATCTTTTTGATATATATAATGGCTTCAAAAGGCTGTACTTCAATTTCTTTGAGTTTTAGCCGTTGCTGCAAGGCTGAATCTGCATAATAAAAACCTGTACATAACAAGGCCCAACTGACACTACATAAGAGTAACAACCTATAGGCAACAGATTCAGAATATAACGTTCTTTTATATAGACCCAGACCAAATATCACGGCTGCTAATGTTAGCCAAATCCACCAAGTTTGTGCGGCAAAGCTAAAATCATGTCCCATCAGGGCAATACCAGCAATCCAGCTGATTAAAACAATTTTCAACATTTCTTAAAATTAGATTTAGTTTTTCTAAAGACAAAATTAAAGCCCTTTTTCAGGGCTTTAACAAGAGGTCTAATTCAATATTTATGCACTATTCATAACGTAATGCTTCCGCAGGTTGAACTTTAGCTGCACGTAATGCTGGATAAATTGTTGCGAGTAGGCTTAACAGTAGCGAGACACTCACAACAAGTAAGACATCTTGCCAGCGTAAATAGGAAGGCAGATAATGCACAAAATACGCATCGAGTAGATTCAAGCCAAAGGTGGTATTGATCCATGACACAATATTACCAATGCTTAAAGATAGAATAATGCCTAAAACAGTCCCTAAACCCGTTCCAATCACACCAATAATTGTCCCCTGCACCATGAAAATTTGGGTGATCAATAAGGGAGACGCCCCTAAAGTACGTAAGATTGCAATGTCTGACTTTTTGTCGGTAACCAACATCATCAAAGATGAAATGATATTAAAAGTAGCCACGATAATAATCAGTAAAAGCAATAACCCCACCATATTTTTTGCCATTTGAATGGCGCTAAATAAATTACCTTGGGTATATGTCCAATTAGAAGCATAAAAATTACTTGGTAATTTTTTGATAATGCTCTCAGAAATTTCTGGTGCGGCAAAAATATCATCCAGCTTTAAACGTATGCCCTGCGCACCATCTGGTAAGCGTAATAAAGTTGATGCATCATTGAGTGCAATATATCCCACCATCGAATCGACTTGAGTCCCGATTTTGAATATTCCAACCACTTCAAAACGTTTAAATCGAGGCACAACACCTGCCGATGAACTGGTCGCTTCTGGTAAAACCAGTGTTACAGGATCATTAAGTTTAAGTCCCAAACTATCAGCTAAATCTTGTCCTAATACGATTCCATATTTCCCTTTTTTCAGCGCATCTAGACTGCCTGCTTTCATATAGTCATGAACAATAGAGACTTGTTTTTCATATTCTGGCTCAATCCCCGAGATCGAAATCCCAGTCACTTGACCATGTGTAGTTAGCATCCCTTGTAACTGGGTATAAGGCGCAACTGCAACAACATGAGGCTGTTTAGCGATATCTTTCGCCAGACCATCCCAATTGGTCATAATTTGTGTTGAGGCAATGGTCGCTTGCGGCACAATGCCTAAAATACGGTTTTTTAATTCCCGGTCAAAACCATTAATCACAGATAAAACTGTAATCAGTACCGCCACACCCAAAGTGAGACCAATCATGGTCATCAACGAAATAAAAGACACCAGACGGCTTTTTTTTCTCGCTTGTGTGTATTTCAGCCCAATATAAAATGAAATGGGTTTAAACATGCTCACCCACCCATATACCATCTTGCATATGCAAAATTGAATCTGCTGACTGTGCCAATTGTTCATCATGGGTCACGATCAACATTGCCATGTTGAGCTCTTTTTTCAAATCGGTGAGCAATTCAAAAATATTGAGTGCTGTTTTACGATCCAGATTTCCTGTTGGTTCATCTGCCAACACCACAGCTGGCTTGGTCACCAATGCACGGGCCAACGCCACACGTTGCCGTTCACCACCCGACAATTCGCCTGGTTTATGATCCATACGATGGGATAAACCTACTCGATCCAGTAAATATTCAGCCTGCTTTTTCACGTCCTTAAAGTTGCTTTCTCTGCGCAACATTAATGGCATAGCCACATTTTCTAGAGCTGAAAATTCAGGGAGTAAATGATGGAACTGATAAACGAAACCAAGGTATTGATTACGCTTGTAGCCACGCTCCGCCTCGCCTAAATTATCAAAGCGTTGGCCTTGTAAAAATACTTGTCCTTGTGAAGGCTGCTCCAAGCCACCTAACACATGCAATAAGGTACTTTTACCTGAACCACTTGAACCCACAATTGAAACAAACTCGCCCGCATTGACTTGAAGAGATAAGCCTTTGATCACTTCAACTTTACTTTTGCCATCATCGAAATGCTTAAAGATATTTTTTGATTCTAGAACGATCTTACTCATAACGTAATGCCTCAGCTGGTTGCGTTTTCGCTGCACGAATAGCGGGGTAAATTGTTGCTAAAAAACTGATAGATAAAGATGCTGTCACAACAATCAGTACATCTTGCCAGCGTAAATAGGAAGGTAAATAGCCAATCACATAACCACTAAATAAATTCAGTCCAAAGGTATGATTTAACCAGCTCACCAAATCGCTGATGGTTAATGCAAAACTGCTACCTAAAATCACCCCGATCACAGTACCCACAACACCAATGATGGTGCCCTGTACAATAAAAACAGACGTGATAAATCTTGGAGAGGCGCCTAAAGTACGCAGAATTGCGATATCCGCCTTTTTATCGGTGACCACCATCACCAATGAAGATACGATATTAAATGCTGCCACGACAATAATCAGAAATAACAGCAAACCGACCAGGTTCTTTTCCATTTTTACTGCGCTGAATAAACTCCCATGCGTTTCCTTCCAGCTTGTTGCATAAAAATTATCAGGTAATTGTTTAACAATCTGGTTAACTACTTCGGGAGCAGCAAAAATATCATCCACTTTAAGGCGTACACCTTGTGCACCATCAGGTAAACGCAATAAAGTAGAAGCATCATTCAAGGCGATATAACCGACCATTGAATCCACTTCTGCACCGACACTAAAAATCCCCACGATTTTAAAACGTTTAAAACGAGGTACCACACCTGCGGGTGACGGTGTCGCTTCAGGCAACACCAAAGTCACACTGTCATTTAAGCCAAGGCCGAGTGCATCGGTCATATCCTTGCCGAGGACAATCCCAAACTCGCCTTTTTTTAATGCATTTAAATCACCTGAAACCATGTGGTTCTGGATAATCGAAACCTTCTTTTCATATTCAGGATCAATCCCCGTCACCATAATGCCTGCAACTTGCCCTTGCCCAGTTAACATCCCTTGCAATTGAGTAAAAGGTGCAGCACCAGTGACATGCGGATGCTTCTCAACTTTTTTTACAAGCTCAGGCCAATCTGTTAGAATTTGAGTAGAAGAAACAGTGGCTTGTGGAACCATTCCAAGGACACGATTTTTTAATTCACGATCGAAACCATTCATAACAGATAGCACTGTAATGAGAACAGCGACACCAAGCGTCAAGCCGATCATGGAAACTAAAGCGACAAAAGAAATAAAATGATTACTCCGCTGAGCACGAGTGTATCTCAACCCTATATACAGCGAAATTGGCTTAAACATACCATCTAGTCCGAGGTGATTTATTATGGAAAATTCACAACATCATCTTGTTGACGACAACACTGAACGTCGAGTGATGTCTCGTATTGATGCTGTGTTGAGAATCAACTATCAAATCATTCCAGATGATGTTGCGTTGAATGACCCGTATGATTCTCATTTCGTTTTGCCACGCTATTTTCTACTACTTGCAGAATTAGATCAATTTGATCATGCGTTTCGCTACGAATTAGAACAATTAAATGAAAAAGATCAACAAATTGCTCGCATCTTATCCCTTTTTAACCAAAAATTGAATCTGATTACAGGCTCTTTTTACGACAATATCGTGCAATCCTTATTGCCCGTTCCTGAACAAGTAAATTTTTCGGAGAATGGTTTAAGTTTTTATAGTTCGCAAGATATTATTGAAGGCACATATATCCATATTACCTTGAGCCACCCAGAAAATTTCTTCCATATTGCAGCAACAGCACAAGTGGCACATAGCACGGCAGACGAACAAGGTAAGTTCCGTATCGGCGCGTATTTCATTACTTTAAATCCGCAAGATCGGGCTAAATTAGCGGCCAGTATTCAACAAACACAACAAACGGAAAGTAATTAATCCCCACATTTTCTTATATTTTTAAACGGCGATATGCTCTTAAATCTTTAAAGAAATAAAGGAGTAGTCCAAATAAAATAATACTCGCCCCAATAAAGACCTGAGCGGACAATTGTTCGTGATTCAGGTATGCCCCGATCAAGATCGCCAACATTGGCGTCATCACCGTTGTTAATGACAATGTGGTTGCTTTTAGATTTTGCACCAATTTAAAGTAGCAGAACATGGCGATCAACGATGCCATAATCACCGTATAAGCCAATGCCAATAATGATTTGGCTGATGGGAAATGTGTTGGAACATATTGCCAGATCCACGGGATTAACATGGTTGCGAATATTGTTGAAACCAGAATTGAACCCGTTGCCTGTGCCATGACAGGCAAATCTGCATTAATCTTCTTCACTAGAAAAATTGACAATGAATAAGAAAAAACACTAATCAGCATTAAAATAATACCAATCGGCTGCACATGTTGCTGGCTACCACTCAGGCAGATCATGGCTAATCCAACAATCGATGTTGCCATCCCTAACCACTGTAAACCCGCTAGTTTTTGCTGGAAGCCAAAGCGCCCAATTAGACCGGCCATAATCGGCGCCAAACCAAACATCAGCGCAATCAATCCAGAACTTAAATAAGCTGTTGCCGCATAGGTAAAGATTTGCGATCCAATCAGGCTTAATGAACCCGCAGCATAACTGAATACTGCAATTTTATGGACTGGGAACTTAACCTTCAACAGCAATAACACCGTTACAGCCAAAGGCAAAGCAATAAAGAAGCGGATCACCAATGCCCACATCGGATGTAGGTCGGAGACACTCCATACAATCGCTAAAGGTGTAGTTGCCCAAATAAAGACTAATAGCCCATAAGTAAGCATGAGGTTAATACGTGATGGCATAACCGACTCAAGAAGCTGTCTTACGTTTCTGTTTTAAAATGGTCTGATCCAGTGAACTTGAGAACTCTCGCTTGTCTCGTTCTGAGATCGGAGGAGGCCCACCGGTTTGAACTCCTGCACCACGTAAAGTATCCATAAAATCTCGCAAATGCAGACGCGCTTTCACATTTGCAGTGGTATAGATCTCACCTCGCGGATGGATTGCAATCCCGCCCTTTTCAATCACTTGTGCTGCAAGCGGTATATCCTGCGTAATGACAATGTCATTTTCTTGCATTCGATCTACAATTTCCTGGTCGGCCTTATCGGCACCACTCATCACTTGAATTGATTTAATCCGCAGTGACGGCGTAATACCCACATTTTGATTGGCAACAAAAATAACTTCAAGTTGATAACGATCAGAAGCACGTAGAATAACTTCACGTAAAATTTTAGGCAAAGCATCAGCATCTACCCACAATTTGAATGGCAGCACGTTGGCAAAAGCTCATGAAAGTAAAAAATATAGTGTAACAGATTACTGGAAAAGTAGAGTGAAGATCATCCTACTATTCACATCGACAGTTCGTTTAAGACATACTTAAGCAGCATATTGATATTTCGAGCTAAAAAGTAAATTAATTGTAGAGAATTACAGATTCAGACTTGAAATATGACAGTTACCCTCGATTTAATAGAATAAGTTCAATCTTTTTAGCATTACGCTTTATGAAAAATCAAAACAGTCCAGAAATCATTAAAATTCAAGATCAAAATTTCGGTAATCATGTCGAGCATTGGAACTTACTGACAGATACTCCCGAAACGGATGTTCCCAAATGGTTAGGATTGGCTCTTGATGCACCGGTAATGCCGATGGGCCTGTGTCAGGACGAACATGAAATGGATCAATCATTCTGGTTGATTCAAGGTCCGAGTGGCGAAGCTGTTTCGATTAATCAAATTATTGCGGTTGAAGATCAAAAACCTCGTGCATTGAAAACAGCATTTCCAAGTTTTGATAGCCCATATAAATATGATGCGCAAATCGAGCGAATTATTACCTGCGATTCTTCAACTCAGGCAGTATTACGTTTGAACTTAAATAAAAATACCGTTATTTATGCATTCGATAATTTATTCAGTGTAAATAGCTGTCAATATGACAAGAATCAAACCTATCAAGTTCAATTTAATGCTTGGGCATATGAATTAGAAACGGTTTCG
This sequence comes from Acinetobacter sp. 102, assembly GCF_037028485.1. Taxonomy (NCBI): domain Bacteria; kingdom Pseudomonadati; phylum Pseudomonadota; class Gammaproteobacteria; order Moraxellales; family Moraxellaceae; genus Acinetobacter; species Acinetobacter sp. 102. The sequence goes on along the minus strand of NZ_JAZEZK010000018.1, from coordinate 37,369 downwards.
GCTGATGAGAAAATCATTGTTGATGACCCAGCTTCAATTAAGCATCATCGCGCATTAAATGCGATTTTGACAGAGCATAATGGAATTGCCCCTGACAATTTACAAGAATTGATTAATGACTGGCAACCAAAAACACCAGAAGATCAAGAACCTGTCACTGTCGACTTTTCTAAAATGGTAGCTTACTTATTTGGTGAAACATTAGGTCAAGAAGATGAAGCTTGGTTCCAAGGTAATATCGTTGGCAAAACTTCTATGCAGTTTATGCAAGAACAATATACCCTTTATGATGTGACACTGGTATTAGAAGATGATTTACCTGCAATCTTGATCCGTATTGCAACCAAGAATGAATTGTATAAAAACTTTAACATTGGACAATATATTCGCGGTAACCTATGGATTCAGGCCAATATTTATGCTAAAAATACAAGAGTTTAGTTATAAAATTAATTAAATTCAAAAACTTATGTGTAAATTAGTATCTAATAAAAATTAATATGTACACACTTATGTACACAGCAAACAAAAGCCCTCAATAGAGGGCTTTTACACATATACCAACATGAACGTTACTGTTAATTGTGTTCGCTGTGCAGCTTGATAGAAGCAAGCACAGCACTGTGACGATTGAAGCAATGCATGAGCGTTTGCACATAATAGTCACTTCTTTAGAAAGAGTGCTCGCTCTGCTTCTCTGCGACGAACCAAACCTTTTAAGACTTTGCCACCGCCCTTGTTCCAACGTAAAAACTGATCGGCAGCACCTGCATAGTCTTTAGCATTTAGCTTTTTGAGCAATGTTGAGTTTTTAAATGCAGTAGATCCGATGTTGTAAGTAAGGGAAACCAAAGCATCAAATTGATTCTGAGAAAGCGGAACTTTCACAAGGTTATTCACTGAAGCTTCGAATCGTTTTAAATCGTGTGCAAAGTAAGTCTTGGCTTGATCCAAAGTGCATGAATCCCCTTTCTTGACCTTCACGCCATTCGGGTAAACTGTGGTGCCTATGCCAATTGTCCAGACTCCAACACCATCGTCATAAGCTGTAAGTACCAGATCTTCAAAACTGGTAATTACGTTGATGCCGACTTGACTGGCAGCCATCGCTTGATTTGGGTTAAGTGCATCTGCGACTTTGTTTAATTCATTCACTTGTGGCTGCGTAAGCTTGCCACCCGCTAGTTCACGTGCAGCATCGAAAAAAGGTTTTTTATCCATTTCGCTTTCCTCTTGATGTGAAAAAGCCGACTTAATTCAAGTCGGCTTAAGAATGTTAAATTTAAGGCATTAAAAAACCTCCCGAAGGAGGTTTCTTTTTACGAAGCTTTTCGTAGTCGAGAATTTTTTACCATAATTTTCATATCCCCTTTAAGAACATCTCGTAAGCTACCAGTCTTAGCGCAAGCCAAGCTGAAGCAATTAGCAATTAATTCATTAACTTTTTCATTTTTAGTATTAGTTAATTGAACATGCTTTTGTAATGAAATAATACTCATGGTATTCCACCTATGCTGGTTAACGGTTATTTGCGACGAAAAGCAAGCCAACGCTTGCCTTCAAATTCTACAGATAAACCTGCCTTGTCTAACTCTGTTTGCACAGATTTTGCAGCTTGATGAAGCAGTTGCAAGAATGATTGACTAATGTCAGTACGTGCATAAATTTTGGTAGCACTACCAGAACTGTCTGCATGTTGCAAGAATCTTTGAACCAAGAAGGTTAAATATTCTGCATATTTCGCATCATAATCTGAATCTAACAAACTATCAAGTTGGGGGCTTATATAAATATCGAAAATCTTTAGTGTCAATTCACGTCCACGGCGATGATATCCAACCTCAACAATGATGTTTGGATGCTCACAATCTTTGTCGCAAATACCAATAAATGTATTGAGGCTTTCTCTTTTTAAATAATCACCAAATGATTTACTAACCTGTATATGCTCAAAAAATTGCTCATTAAGCTCAATTAATTCATCATCTAAGTTTATGGCAATTCCGCAATCAATCCAATTCCTTGATGTAGTTCTTAATGATTCTTCGTCGAACAAAAAAATGTCCAATGTTTATTCCCCTAATAGTAATTTTGCTTACGGAAGATAACAAAATATTATAAAAACATAAAGTAATAAATAGTTTGAAATATCCACCATTTTTTATAAAAATTTTACTATTCACCAAATACCAATAGGATATCCATATGCCGCCCGAAGGCGGCTGTTTAATGATGTGATCTAAATATCTTTATCTTTTTTCTTTTCTTGCTCTGAACTACCGAAGTAGAAACCGCAAGCGGTGGTCATTGCCCCTGCAATAAAACCCAAGGCCGTGTTTATTAAGTTACTGTTTTCACGTGGCATATCAACAATGAATAATGCGATTACCAGGACAAACATTAATGCAACTAAGGCAAAGGCCAGATAAGCCCGTGTTTGTTCACTTGTCATCTAAATCACCTTTTATACGTTCTTTAGTTTGCTCGTATTGTTTCTTTCGCAATTCGTGGATCTCCTCTGCTCGCCTATCATCACGCCGCTTAAAGTACAACGTCATAAAAAAAGTGATTACACCAATAAAGACAGAGAACCATACTGCCCAATCAATATTTGCTGCATACGCTGCCACTGATGCCACCCCTGATGCATAAGATACTTTTGGTGATGCTGCTGCGATTGTGTTTGTAGCAGCTTCAACCGCGCTTGCTGCTTGTTCTTGCATTCACTTTTCTCCAGATAATAAAAAACCGCCAAAAAGGCGGCTTCATTTGTTTTAAAGTTACACTTCGATTTGTGTCACTGCGCCCGTGGGCGCACTTCTCACAATATTTTGCCCACTGATATAAACTCGATCCCCTATATTAAATGGCGTTGAACTGGTACAGAGTACAAGTCCTGTCCCGTCCACAACCAAAACCTTGTAATTTGGATGATTTGCACTTTGTACTGTTGCAATAAATTCAGGTGTTTTGGGAAGTAAATCCAAAAACCTTGATAGTGCATTACTCATTATTCACACGCTCCACGGTCACAGATTGCCTCACTTTGCTGTATGTGAATGACACACTAACACTATCGACCACACCCCAAAATTCAGCATTAAAAGCAAGAATATCAGCAGGTTTACACTGCCCTATTTCACCTGTAAGTGGCATTGAGAAAGTGTGACTTTCAACAAGTCCAGCTTTTGCAAGTTTAGATTTGCCATAACCCCCCATGACTTGATCGCTCGTAAATAGGCGATTATTCACTGATTCATACAGCACATTGCCGCTAGTACCTGTGCGCTTGATTTGACCAGTTAAGCCAGTTTTGTCGTTTGTGAGTGTGATGCCGTTATAGTCTGGGTAAACTTCATAATCAGTGGATTGCTCAGTGACGATAGATTCTGGCAACAAAATATCGTATTCAGCTACTGCAATTGGGTCCCAGTATGTCTTTTTATAAAGCGGCTTAATTGTAATCGCTTGGCTATCCGCTTCACTATAAACAAAGCCACCACCTGCCGCCGCAATTTCCTGAATCGCCTTGACTGGGGTTGATCCGCTATAACTAAATGACTCAGTCGGTACGATCCAACCCAACGCATCTATCAGTTGCCAGTTCAGCGTTAAATCTGGATAAGCAGAACGATCAATTTCAGCTTGTACCAACTGCACCGATGTACGCTCATTTTCTTGCAAGAAAGCACGTGGTGGTGAACTTGGCGCATCAAGTAAGGCTGATACACTTCGCCCTGTCAACGTGTAGGTCTCACTCGCAAACTGGCGTGAACGTGTGCGATTTTCTAAAAGCATAAGATGCTGATAGCCATTGACCACGATTTTAAGAATTACGGGCTGCCCAGCAATCGGATCAAGCTTTGATAATTCAAGTGCTGGAATCGTTAGATTATAGCTCCAGCACCAACTGCTGCGGTCTGTTCTATAGCTGCCGTTGAACACATGTATTTTTTGCCCGTTATCAAGGCGTGATACTTCAATTTCATTCACAATATACCACCAGTTTTGATTTGGAATTGCGGGAATACAGTCATCAACCCCAAAGTTTAAAATGACGTTATGCGCATCAACGTCATGACATAAACATACGAAATTTAAATCTGTTGAGCCGACATACTCAGGAATTGGCACAGGTGGAAAAGGTTTGATTTCAGACTTTCGATAATAAACAGGTCTTGCAACATCCCAGTCTATTGAATCGGTTGTGATGAACTCTAAACCCTTATCCCATTCAAATGTAAAACGCTTTTCAAATACATGAGCCACTTCATGACTAAACGTAATCTGCTTGCGTTTTCGAATCATTTCCTGCCAATCAGTTTGTCGATTGATCAGCAACTTTTCCGATTCTTCAAACACTAAAGTTCGAGCAATAAAACGTTTATCGTTCTCTTGCCAAACGACACGATAGTCTTGATTTAAACCTGTTGCTTGCTCAAATACAGTTTTAACCGCACGATGTAAAACCTGTGTTTTCTCAAATTGATCAGTAACTGCATTTGATATTGTCAAACCACGGTCAAAAACAAAGGCGCTGTTCTGCGCCTTAAATATTGATTTGCTGTATTTGACGTGACTTTCAAGCAATGCAGGCAAAGCCTCTTGATAAGTAGCGTCAAATGCATAAGACACCCCGACAATATGATTAATATCGAATACCGCATCAATTTGAAATTGAAATGTGGTATCTAAAATAGTATCAATCGTGCATAGGTTTTCACTAAATACTGCTTCAATTTCAAAAATAAAGCTCGTATCTAAGACAGTATCAATTTGCCCGACAACATCGGTATTTTCACTAAATACAGCAACAACTTCAAAGCCAAAACTAGTGTCCAAAACAGTATCAATCGTGTAATCGTACTGTTCACCACCAGCATTTTCATCATAAACAGCTTGTAAGTCATACGGCTGTGTGAGTGTGCTTGATTCAGGGTTTTCTTGATATTGTGCTGTTAAATTATTGGGTTTTGTAATGTTTGAACTCATACACACCCCGCTTATATTTTACTGGGTGGTGTAAAATTGCTTGTATATCTACACAAATCTTTTGTGATTCTAAAGTAGTCGAAAATTCCTGTTGTTTTAAGATTTCCTTCACGCTCAACTCCAATTAACAATGCTGAGTTTGTTGCTGTTGCATCAATTACACCAGAGTAAGTTGCTGTTGCTTCCAATATTCCGTTGACAAATAATCGCAATGTTGTACCACTACGGCTTAACGCAATGTGATAATAAGTATTGGTTAATAATGCTGTTGTACTAACTACGCTAAGTTTTTTATTAATTTCAACAAGAACCACATTTGATGTATTATTAAAAATAATATTCCAACCGCGCCAATTTCCTATTGACTGCCCACAACATATAATCCCACTGTAATTTTGATGACTACTATACTTAAAACGAATTTCAACTGTAAAATCTGAATCAAATCTAAAATCTTCCGAATAAGCTGTAGATATATAGCTATTATTTAAACTAACTGCTTTACCATCAATAGCATCAGTATCATCAATTACAGAAACAGCGCCAACATTAGCGAACGTATGTGCCCTCAAATCAGTGATCGGAGAAGTTATCATATTTGACCGTGATACCACGAATTCAATATATTGATCTATGTTGGCAATACATCTGATCTCGGAACTCACCATGCTTACACCATCACGCCATGCTCTGACTTTGTAATAATAAGTACTATCCTCAGCTACAGTCGTATCCACGTAATACATGGTTTTAAGATTAGTTGCGATTGGGCTAGGTAAATCAATATCAGCAACACTTGCGAGTGACGTATCAGAACGTATCACATCAAATGAATCAAAATCGCCAAATTGCGCCCACTCTAAGCGTACACCTGACATACATCACCTACGGTCTAAGTTTTATTGATGTGGTTGACAGTGTACCGCCCAAAGCCAAATTAGTATTAGCTAGAGATATATCTGTACCCACAGTTAGATCAGCGGCGACTTCACCTGCACCGTTATAAATCCGTGCCCATGTAGCTGTGCCAGACTTAATAACCGAGCCTGTGTTAGTCGGATGAAATTCAACATAAGTTGGCGTGGTTTCTTTAACGCATGGCTCAGGAAAAGTTAGTGTGACCAGTACATTGTTTGAATCGGCTGCCACTGATGTGTCCGCTGGCTGCACGCCCTCATAAAAAATAACGGTAGCACTTTGGCTACCGCTATCCATAAATTCCGCAAAGGCTTGAATCATGGCAAGCCGAGCTTTGACTGATGTTTTACTCATTTTGGCACCACGTTATCTTGAATGACTGCGTTGAATTGTTTGTTTGCATCAAATGCGACTACAAATGTTTTCATATCTGTAGTTAACCCCATAAAACTATAATCACCGTTTTCTTTTGGTTTTCTAATCGCAATGGGCTGCAAATTAGCCTTACTGTATAAAACCACAGTTGCATTTTGATAGTTTTGACCAAGTTTTTTAACACTGCCTTTTACACTGCCGATTACAGACGTTGGAGTTAATATTGTTGGTTGTAGGTTGTTTGATGACGGCATAACTTTACGAGATACTGGCTTCACTCTAACTCTCCTAAGTAGAAATAAAAACCCCCAATCGAACCAGTGCTCATTGCAATATCTGAAACATACATAGATTTCTCTGATAGAAAATATTGAGTATCACTTTGAGCATTTAAGACTTTTCCAGCATATAAAATATGAGGTAGTTGCCCCCTTAATTTTTTATTAGAATCATAAAAAGGAATTTCAATTGCAGGAGTGGCTGTGCCCGAAAAGACATTGGATGACCCACTATTGAAATCATGCTGTATTGGATATGCGTATGCATGATTATTAAGACCTATTAAGTCCGCAGTAGTATAAAAGCACCCAGTCGTACTATTCCGCATTAATGGCTGATAGCCCACAGCATTTGCCCAGTAACCATATTGATCTCCTTGTAATTGTGATGCGGATTTTTCAGATAGCGTACACATCAAAAACCAATTTTTTGTTATTAGTTCAATATCACTATTAATACAACCAATACCATTTAATATTTTACCAGTGTTACCCACCACCAATTCTGTTAATAAGTAAAATGTAGAACTATCTCCAATTAATGAGAACTTACGAGAACCATTGCTCACAGTCGTGTCATTTGACGTATTAGAGTTATCGGGTGGAGTGCTTCTCGCCCAATACCATCGACTCCATCCACGTACAACCCCTGTCCCCGTACCTGTTATCTTCCAGTTTTTTGCAGGATCGTTTGTATCTAATGGAAGTTGCAAAACATCTGGATTATTAAAATCATCTATATGATCCATATGTGCAAGCAAACCAACCATTGCATACTTTGCGTATGTTGATGTATAGCTATTTGTGCCATCTGAAATCGTTTCATCTACACGGATAAACGGATGCTCTGAGCGTGGATTTTTAGCACGATAAACACGCTTAACATCACCTAAATCGCGAAAAATAATCTCATAACCCAGTGCTGCTAATTTTGCCGTGCCGACTGTGCTAATTGTTTTGCCAGCATGTTCTGCTTTTAAAACAAGCTGTGTGGGCGTTGGTGTGCCTTTGATACGATATTTACCGTTAATTTCTGATGGTGAAAAACCTGTCAATTCAACGATCTGAAATAACAAGGCATTATGTGCTGCATATAAATTCAGGGTAATATCGCCCTGTGCATCAATACTTGCACTCGTTACACTTGTAAAAGGCAAGCCATTCACAAGACAGGTGTCAAGCAAGCGAATCATGTCGCCCCAGTTATTTCCCAAAGTTAAGCCGTTTAAGTGGCTAAAGTATTGAACATCTACATCTGTCGCCATGATTATTTACTCAATAAAAAAGGCTGCGCATGCAGCCCTTTGGGTTAATTATTTAAATATCCCGATCAATATCGCCACGATACATAATCTGGAAGTTGTCACTTAATGTTGTAGGTTCAGATTGCTTCACTGTACGAATACACCAGATCGGGTACATGGCAGCAATGGTATTGAAGCGTAAAACATTGCCATTTGCCCAACCTGCACCCCAGCCCTCTTTTTTAACTTGAAAGTACGGTTCACTGGTGACTGGGTTGATTGGCGCACAGTCATTTGTAGTTGTGCCTGTGCCAATTTGACCCGATACTTCACCGATGATTCTAAAAGTTGAAATATCAGTGAATACCAGCGCCCAACGTTCCTGAATCGCACCCTTGTTTGTAATCTGAATCGGATACAAGGCATCGTTGTAGTTTGCTGACATCGGCGCACCTATTGCTGTGTCAGCCCAAGCGTTATTCCAAGTGCTTTGTGCAAATTTGCTTGTATAGCGACTAAACATATCGCCAACAACCAGCGCTGAACCTACAATCGAGTTGTCCGCATCATAGTTGTGAGTCACAGGCTTGGTTAAAGTAATCTGGCCATTAATCTGTACATCGTTAATCAAACCCATGTCTTGATAACGATATGCTGCCGAAATTGGGGCAACAAGACTATTTAGGGCAAAGTCACCGCTTAACGTCACTCGACCATAGTCATAATCAACCACATACATATCGAACGGAACTTTCACACCGTTACTATCTTCAAGCTCACACCACGAGATGCGCTGATCATCTAATTGATAGGTTTGGCCAGCAACATGGCTTGGCAATTCCTGCTTTTTAGATGAGGCAATAACCCCAATGTCACCCACCCGAAAAATAGGGACACGTCCATCTGCAGGTAAGCGAGTAGCAGACAATCCCAGAATTTCAGAATCAAGAGGAATGTATGTATAGGCAACAGCGTTATAGCGTATGCTCATAGCATCTATCCAGTACGGCGCATTAACCCAAACAGTGTTGCCACCATCCGTATAATCAAGCAAAGGATCGTACCAAGGCTCATTCACAATTTCAGGATGATCAGACTTTTTGGTTTTCTTATAGAAATAAATATCTACAAAGCCTGTTTCGTAGTTAATAGAACCATGTGCCTCATCAGTTTCAATTATGCCTGCCTCATTGGCCGTAAGTGTTAATTGGCCGCCCGCCATTGCTGCTACAACAACAGTTAAAGAACCAGGTCGAATCGGGATTGTTGGCGTGCGGAAACTCACATGATGAATCGGCAACATGTCTGTCGTTGTTGTTAGGGCTTGCAACGTTAATTGGTTATCAACGTTTGATGTCCACGTATCAAACTCGGCAATACCGGTACCATATTGGATTGTGCCAGACTGGGTACCACTGCCTGTTGAGCTATCTACATTTCGATACAGCAGGCCGGTACGATCAATAAACGTATCTGCACCAAGCTTGAATCGCACCGAATTAGATAAAATTTGCTCATCAAATCCTTGTGTCAAATCAAACTTAAGCTTGTCTGCCGTCACCGTAGTTGAACTGCTTCCCGTGCCTGATGTGTCACGATATTTGACTTGAATTGTCGTTGTATCAAATGCTTTTAAAGTAATTTGTGATGGTACAACTTCTGATGTCTGCGGAAGATAAAAGCTCATGATCACCCCGTATAGAAAATGATAGGTGTATACACTGTGGTGTAAATCGTTTTTTGCATTGTGGGTGTGACTTCACAAGCGCCGGTCGCATAAATGATGGTACCCATAACCGTTCCAAAATCATCGACTAGATTTCCAGTGGTTCCGTTGATTGGTACATCATGCAAACTGACTATCCCTTCAGCTGCTGCACCGACTGCTTTTGCCAATGGGATTTCCAAACCTACTGAACTTGGCTGAATTGCAGCACCAGTACCAATAGTAAACATCAACTTGTTATTGGCATCTGGTGAAGAGTTCTTAGTCTGCGATTTACCTTCGCCGTAGTTATACGAGATTGTGAAAACCGTGCTCTTTTGCGGTAATTTCTTTGGAATGATCCGACCTTTACCATTGTTAAACGTCATTGAACCGATTGCATCACCAGTGAATTGGCCAGAACTATTTGTTGTTGCTGTTTTCTCAACGCCGTCCAACATCCATGTCACTGTCGCGCTAGAAATCCCATTATGAAATAACTGAAAATCTAACCCTGCAGGTAATACCGGCAAATCTGCTCTGGCAAAAGTTGTTATCGGACTACCCCATTGCAATAGAATTGGCGTTCCCACATCAGGCAAGGCACCTGTGGTCAATAACCACGTCCCCGTTGTATAGCTTATAGATCCACTGCCAATAGATTCTGTTGCCGCAACTAATCGCCCTGTTCCATTGTCTTTAAGCACATAGAATTTACCCTGTGACATAAACGAGATACTTAATGCACCTGGCGCAGGAATTGGAGTTAATACCCCAGTCCAGTTAGTACCTTGATTCGCGGCAGTAACAGGTAGTGCAAATGATTCAAACGGTTGAACTGGCGCAGATGCTGGAGTAAATACCACATTAATGATTGCATTGCCTGTACCAATAGCATTGGTCCACACAATACGACCAGTCTGATAATCAATGGTACCGACTTGAGTGCCTGTTGGATTTCGCAATGTTCCGCCGTTATCAGAAATGGATTGGCCAAAAAGCGTGAACGAAATAGAACCAGGTAAAACACTTGAGCCAAGATACAAAGCCTGCCCTGTGTTTACGTTTGTTGTGTACTGAACATTGATTGTTCCTGAGTTTCCCGCCACCAACGCCGGGTTTTCACTTACAGCATTTAGATCGAGCAACGGCGTTTCAGTCTGCGAAGATGGGATTAACTGTGAAAACATGGTTTGAGCAGGAATTGTAAAACTACCAATGCCAACGTCATCTGCTAGATCCACACTGGCATAATAGATACCGGCATCAGCCACAACTGTGTCTCTAATCGTTGTTGCAGGTTTAGCATTGTTGTACCACTGCGTAGCAGATACACCCACGAAATCCCGTGCTAATGGATCTTTAAAACCATAAGTTGCGATCTTGTACTCAATATTCGAGTTGTTTACACGTACAAACGCCGTTCTAGTTTCAACACTGGTTAAGCGAACGTATTGAGAAAACTCATTTACGGTACCTTCATTCACCACAAGAACGATCGTATCTCCAACAGAATTTTCAGCTTCATTGGTTGCCATGGCAACTTGTATTGCTTTCATTGCTGCATATGCAGTATCGAGTAAAGAACCAACCGCCTGAGCACCTTTGGCCAAATAACTTTCTACTCGGTTTTGTGCTGAATCACGAGTATCTGTATGTGAACGTGTGCTGAACAGTAACGCTGATACGTTTGGATCATTAGGATTCTTCGAGACAAATACAGTTGAACCCATCAGTGACTCAGTATCACTGTTATTCAATCCTGCGTAGATCTTACGCATCGATACACGGCCCATTGTTCTGTCAAGCTCAGATACGTCAGGAAAAAGGTTATTACTTTCGCCATCTACTACAACTTGGCCAGAATATTTACCGCCGCCATCTGATGTATCAGTCAAACGCTCAGACTTGTATAAAACTAAATTATTCGTTTCAACCGGCATTTGGCACCTCTAAAAATTTAAGTGTGACTTTGTAATAGTCACCCTCTGAAACTGTTGGAATCCCTTTGACTGGCTCGGCATTAATAGCGCCTTCCTGATGATTGAAAATCACATTGAATTCGCGCGTGTCATGGGGATATTCAAAGATCAATGTAAATTGCTCATCTTGCAAAGCAGACCAGTCTTGAATCACTGATAAAACTGAACGCTTAATCCATCCTTGGTTGTCTGGTGGGGTTAATGTGATCGGTCGACCTGATTTCTTTTTACCTTCTTGCACAATCAAAGTTCCGTCTACGGCGAACTCTTGATTCTGTTCAATTGGCTTCCAAGCAAATTCATCAGACCATAAAAAACCGTCCTCAAGTGGGACGGTTTCATTGGTTAATTTACGTTTAAGTCTCATCACATCCTCTTTTTTGCTTGTTCCAATTGGTTAAAGAAGTCATTCACTAAGTCTTGCTGTGATGGATCACCATTTAACTCAATCACTTTCCCATCGAACTCAAATCGATAAACTTGAGGTTTAGGATTAGGGATATTGATATCGGATGCGCTAGGCATCTTAGGCGCCTCAATAGAAGGCGCTTTGATATTTGGAACTGAAACCGAGCTACCACCCGATCCGGATTTCTTGCCTTCCCAATACGCCAAGGTGTCGTCCATCTTTTTAAGTAATGGTGTACTAAAGTCTGTAACAGAACCCATTTTTAAAGCTTGAGAGTAAGCAAACATCATGCTGTCTAAAGCGTCTTTGCCTGCTTTTTTGGCTTGGCCTGCATCCATTCCCGCTGCAGCTAAGCGTTTCTCATAATCTGCTGCTTTGGCATTCATATCATCCATGGCTTGGCCCATACCTTTGGCTGATGATGCAGCTTGTGCTTTGCGTTCGGCATCAACCTTTTTCATTGCCGCTTCCCATTCATCCGCAGTGCTTTGCGCCTCTTCACGGGCAACACGGCCAAGATCTCTAAACCCTTGTGAGGCTGATCCACGCGCCGTGTCACCTACTTTGTAAAGTTCATCAACAATCTCTTGAGTCGACTTCACAGATGATTTACCCGTAGCATCGATCTGAGCTTGTAAGCCAACAGATGCACCTTGAGCCTTGGCATTTGCAATGACAGCTTGATCACCCGATGCTGCAGCCGCTTGCATCACTCGTTCATAAGCCTGCTTTAGGCCTTCTGATGTAGCTTGTCCACTGGCTTTCATTGTGTTGAAGTCTGCAATTGCTGAATCTGCAGCAAGTTTTAATTGTTCCTTAGTTTTAACACCAAGGCGCTCAAATGCTTTACCCACCTCATCAAGGTCATCAGGTAATTTGGCTGTAGCTTGCTTAATTGCAAACATACCCATTTCAACTTGTCTCGTTGAAAACACACCCTGACTTTCATACTCTTTAAGTTTAGCTTTGGCTGCATCTAGCTCAACTTGACTATCAGCCTTCGCTAACCATGCTTCCCAGCCCCTATAGAGAGTATTTGACGCTTCTTGACCTGTAACACCAGCCTCTTTAAGTTTCTGCTTTAGATCGTCTAGTGCATAAGATCCCTGACCAAAACCTTGAGACATGATATTGGCAGTTTTATCGATATCCACGCCTAATGCCTTACCAGCTTCTCTTGCAGCATTGAGTGTTGGGTTTAAATCCTTGGCGGCTGAATCGGCAAGCTTAAAACCAGCATTTAGCTGATCTCCTGAAACCTGACCAGCAACCCCCATTTCCATGAGCTTAGATTTAGCAATATCAATTTCTGCTGTATTTTTTGCCTGCCCCAGCCACTTAACCCATGCTTGGTAAATCAAATCTGCTGACTGTTCACCTGAAATACCAGCATCTCTTAGCTGGGTAGAAAATTCTGTTAAAGAACCTTTCGTGTTAATAAATTCTTTTGAAACCTTATTAACCTCAGCAGAAACATCTATACCAAACTTTTGGCCTGCAGCTGATGCCCCTCTAAAAGCCTCTTCCTGTTGTTTTGTCTTGAGTGTTGCATCAACTGTTGCCTGTTCCTGCTCAGTCAAGGTACTAACTACAACTTTCCCACCTTCACTTACGGTTGTGTAATAGCCTTTTTTTGCAAGCTCAAGTTGCAGATCTTTTTCTAAAATACCGTTATTGGCTTTAACCGCATCATTAACATACCCTTCAACCGCTGCAAGCTTTTGGGCTTGTAATTTTGCATTACCCAGCCCTTCTTCAGATTGAAGTGATAAGGTTTCATCCAGGGCTTTCCGTTTCTCGCCTAAAATTCTAGCACTTGCTTGAGTTTCTGATTCTATGGATCTATCTAGGCGCTTCTTAGTCTCACTTTCGAACCCCATGGCATCGTCATGGGCCTTACTAATAAGCTTTGCACCTTCTGCAAGTAAGCGTTCGCCGTTAATTTTCGCTTGTTCAGCAACACCACCCATTAAAGGAATAAAATCTAAAATTCCTCCTTGAGCCTTTAGAACATTACCAGCAAAACCCAATATTGCGCCGCTAATAAATTCTATAGCTATTTTAGCCCCACTAACCGCATCACTTACCAAACCTAGTGCTATTGAGATTCCATTTAGCGTTGTATTAACTAGGTTTAAATCTGTATTTCCATCTTGAACAACCCCAAAGAAAGAGCCGAGAGTTCCTATTGCATTCTTTATTATTACTCCAAATACGTCATCGATTGATTTTCCTAAATCAAATGCTGTGCTTACAAGGTTTTTAAAGGTGTCATATAGAGCCCCGATTGCATTTTTAAAAGCCAGTATGGTTCCATCATCAGCGAGACTACTATATCTCTCTCCGATTGCATCTATACCAGCCATAACGTCATCAAATATAATTTTGACAACACCCATATGATCTGCAAGTTCTGAAATCACTTGTGCAATTGCACCAGTCGCACCACCTGCCTTGGAATCTAATTCACCAATCAATACAGTCCAAGCCGTGCTAACTTTTTGCAAAGCATTACTTACTGTCATCGGCATTTGAGCATATTCTGCACTAACCGCATCGCTTTGATTTTGAAATGCTTTAATGACTCTACTTGATGTTAATTCGCCGTTCTCGGCCAACTTACGGAGTTCACCGGTAGTTACCCCTAATTCTTGAGCAAGAATCTTTGAGATACCAGGTGCTTGCTCCATGATGCTATTAAATTCATCACCACGCAAAACACCTGATTGTAAGGCTTGAGTTAATTGAACTACTGCTGCTTCACTGGCCTGAGCACTCCCACCGCCCAACTGCATAGCCTTGGAGATAGTTTCAGTAAGGCTTAGGGTTTGCTGTTGGGTGAGCCCCATTTGTTTGCCAACCTCATTGACCTTCGTAAATAAAGTTGCTGTGGCTTCTAATGAGGTATTTGTGGATATTGCAACTTTCTGAACCCCGTTCATTGCTTCAGCGAAGTTCCCGCCTTCTTGGGTGGCAATCTTTATTTTTGCTGCTAATACATTATATGCATCTGCGGTTTCAATTAATTCTTTAGCGCCTAAGCCAACACCAAGTGCAGCCATTGCACCGACAAGGGCATTCACGGCGAATTTAGCACCATCAATACCTTTATTAAAACCTTCAGAATTTGCTCTTAGGTTGAGTAAAAAATCTAAGCTATTAGTCGCCATAATCTTTCCTATAGGTGTAAAAAAACCTGCTTTCGCAGGTTTTAATCAAACATAAACAATACTAAAGGGTATTGTTTATTTGGTGTTAAATCGGGCAATCGTTTGATTTGGTAGTTATCATTTTTTTATCTAAAGCACTACAGGTAATCAAAACACTGCCATCATTTGTGCATATTCTTGCCATATAAGCTATATCTGAATCAACCAAAACCGCTGATTTGTATTGCGTTCCAGCTACAGCAACTTGAACAGAAAGAGCCTTTTGTTTGCACTCATCAAAACTCATAATGGTCGAAGGGGAAGAATTGTATTTTCGTGATTCACGCTCCCTATCTTCTGCTTTTATTCGCTCCTCCCTTAGCTTCTCCTGCTTTTCTCTTTCTTCACTATAGCTTTTCATCCTCTCCTCGCGCTCAATTAGTTCTTTACTTGCTGTTCCATTTTGTATAGCACGCTGCTCAGAAGATCTAATAACTATTGGTGCTATTAACATCATTATGAATGTAAAAATTACGAACCACTTTATTGAGATAGTTTTACCAAAAATTGAAGAGGATTTTATTTGCACTGGAGGAAGTAGAGCAATACCGCCGAGAATGTATAAAACCCCACCAATAAAACTACGACCAAATGCACCAAATCCTGCAAAAATAAATAACACCCCAAATATCCATAATGCAATATTCTTCTTATCCATTTTTATCTCACTTACCTTTCACATCAATTTTAAAAATTGCGCCGTTGCAAACTAAAACTGTATATACCTGCATATCAAACTCATAGATATATTCAGTTGCAGCACAGGAAAAACCACCATTTCGATAAACAAAATAATGCGGTCTCGGCTTGCCCATTTTCCGCAGTAATTCACTTTCACTATCACCAACACTTACAAGCTCATAAGCTGAGCGCATAGAGTTAGTGTCATACGCTAATGCGCTGAAAGATAATAAACCTGATAAAACCCCTAATATTAAGTATTTCATTTTTTCAACCAATTGTTATTTATCGCACATAATTTATCAAATGGATGAAATGAAGTCATTAAAAAACCCACCGAAGTGGGTTCTTTGTTTATTTACTTAATCTTTTGACTGCTGCTTGGATAATATCTGGAAGTACCTCTTTATTTGGTCCTTCTCGATCACCAACTATCTTTGCAATATTTCCATCATTCAAAATCCAAGAATCATTTGGGATGAATTGAATGTGCGGCTTATTGGTCAGGGTATCAATTGTTAAAAGCATTCGACTCATTGAAGCCATACGGCTAACAACCGCCCTTGTAATAGCTTCTTTGTCAAAGATTGGGAAATCAGGAATATTGCCTTTAAGACGTTTGATCTCATCCTGCAAACTCCAAATCCAGTCATGAATTCGATTTGTTGTGTCAGCAGCTAGCATTTCAAATGCTTTTAATTCAGGATCAATATATTCAACTTTTGGCAGATATTCGCCCATTAGCTTGTGAACATATTCTACAGCCACAGGCACAAGATCCATAGTTAGCTCGTCTACATGCTTGATTCCAAACTTCTGATGGACAAGTTTATAAGCATCAGAATATGTGAGTGATTTTGATTTAGCCACCAACATATTGACTGCATCTTTGAGTGGCACTCGATCTTCTTTGTTGGTGCGAGGATTAATTGCTTGGCCTTTTGTCCAGTAATCCCACAAAACATCATCACACTCATTTTGATACATGATGACTGAATCACGTGAAGCAGGATTAACTTTATTTGCACTAATCGACATTAACCATGCAAACAGTTTTCGTAGTGGCAGACAAACCATTTCCTGAAGATCGCCAAATGTAGGTATAACGATTTTCGTTATACCCCATCTTTCGGCATTGGCATTGAATTTTGCTAATTGCGACTGCCAAGCTAAACCCATACCTTCAACAATAGGTTTCATTGGAGTGTATGGTTGTCCGTTATGTTCCACAAGATACAGTTCGTTATTGTGGAATGGTACAGATATTTGTGTTAATGTATTCATACATCTTCATCCTTTTGGATGGCAACTTAACCTTGCATTGATTGGTAGTCGGGCAAGGTTTTTTTGTGCCTGTTAGATTCATGCTTTCGCACCTTGTGGTTTACTTAAAAACTCTTTTATTGCTTGATTGATTAAATAATTTAGCGATCTATCCTCCTCTTTGCCTTTTTGCTTTAAAGCTTCATGATCCTTGGCATCCAAGAACCGTAATTTATACTGTTGTCCTTTTTGGTTGTTACTCATACTTCCTCCATAACATCATTTAGGTACGTTTACATACTGTACCTCTTTTATGTCATTGTCAACATCAAAGAGGTACTTTATGATGAGTATGTTATTTTTGCGGTATATGGTTTATTTCAATGAGTGAGAATCAAAAAGAACCTCAATACAAGTTACGTTGGAATGAGAATTTACGTAACGATGTTATGAATGCAGCAAAAGAAAATAACAGATCAATAAACCAAGAAATTATTGTTCGTTTAGAGCAATCTTTTTCTCAAAATAAAAATGACTTTAAAGCTGGTTATTCAGCTTGTATGGCTCATATGGTTCTTGCAACATCAAAGGTTCTGTCTGAAAAAGGAATTCCATGGGAGGAGGTTCAAAAAACTCTTGTAGATGTAATTGAGGACTTTCAAAAAATTGCTTCTGAAAAAAAAAGTTCCAATTAATTCTCCCCACCTAACTGTTTTATATATTTTTCCCATCCCTGCTGCTTAGCATTTTTCGCAACTCGAGTAGCTATTGCATACGATTTGATTTGCTGTCTTTCCAATGATTGAGCTTCTTTCAAATAATGCAGAAATGCGCTGTATGTCATGTTCATGATGTCATCGTGTCTGTGGCCATTCTTGATCAAGTAAGCGAATGAATGAAACCATGTGACCTCTTTTGTATCTTTTTTTGTCCTATTCTGTCTTTTCTCTTTTTTGAAGAATGCTTCATTTACTTCAATAATCTTGAGCACGAGCTCGGCAATGGCCTTGGTTTGCGCCGTATTCTCGATAAACGTTTTGGGGTTAAGCGTTGTCACTATTGAAACCAACCCCATGATATTGAGCATCTGAGGCTCAATTAACGGCATGATTGTTTCTATTGAATAACTTTCTAAAGCATCTTTGATCTTAATTGCATAAATTGAAAATCGAGCTAAGTCTTTCACTTGGATCTGCTTCACTTCAATTTTCTGATCAATGAATGTGTGGGGCAATGATTCATTGTTTGCAATAAAAAAGTCATTCATAGAAAAAATCCTGAAAGGTACAGGCACAAAAAAAGACGCTTATGCGCCCCTGTGCCTGTAGTTGTTTGGTTTACGGCGATGCAGGAATATTCACAAAATGACCATATAAGCCGAGTTTTGAATCATTGGCTTTAGAAATATCAGAAAGTGCTTGGCCTTGGATCTGGTATTGCCCAAGCTCTTCATGAATAAGCGGGAAAGTCACCTCAGGTGATTTCTTAGTTCGCCAAAGCTTCATTGCCACTTTGTTGCCATTCGCCGTGTTCACCCCAGCAAAGTAAAGCAGATATTCCTGCTCTAAATCAGATGCGATTGTAGTTTGAGTTACGGCACCAGTTTTAAAATCCATCGTTAATGGCATTGTTAACCCAGCAACATCGGTGAACTTGATTGTTCCAAATACTGGATCAAGAACATACTTAGTGGATGCAACTTCAACTGGTGTTGCCGTTGAATCCTTTACCACCACATCTGACAAGTTGTATGCATCAAGCAAAATCATTTGATTGGCCACAACAGTACCTAATGATTTACCTATCACGGTTTCAGATGGGATTTCAAAGTTTTCACCAGAAAGAATGTATTTAATATTCTCTGCATTGGCTTCTTCAATGGTTCCTGAGAAAGTCACACCAGTCGTTTGAACCATGGTGAAATCGGTTGTTCGTTGCCCTGATGTACTTTCTTGATGCTCAAGAACATCAGCTGTAATTTCGACTTCAAATTCTGGCATATTGCCCAACTCTCGAAGTGCACCAACAACACCATTAACGATCGGGGCTAAATGGAACATACCCTGTAATGAAATATAGTCTTTAGCCATCTACTTTGGCCTCCGTTTTAGTAAGTTTTTTTGCTGTTTCGACCGGCTCAGGAACATGCTCTTTAATATTGCCCTTGCCTAAATGCTCCAGAATCTCTGAATCAGATAAGCCAGCAACAAAATCACCTGGTACAAATCGACCAATAGGCTTTACCGCTTCATATAGCTTGGACATAAGGACCTCAAAAGCTATTAATTAATTGACACTCGAACAAATACGGCAACCATAACTTGCCCGCTGCTGACATGTGCTGCACACCAGCATTTGCTCTCTTGAATTGTTTGAACCCTGCTGTTTGAGGGTTAAAACCTTGCATACGTTTTAAAATTTCGATGATCATCGGACTGGCTGCATTACGAATCAGCGTTGTATCTTCAAGCTGTGAACCTGCTTCCTCAACACACAAAACAACTAGCCATTGTTGGTACACAACACTTGCTGAACCGTTGCCTGCTGAATCTCCCACTCGATCATCCACATAGATGATGCTGATTGAGGGTGCAACCGCTGTAGACTCAAGCATGTCATCAACAGAAAAAGGCGTGTATACAGCTTGAATAGACTCAATGTCTTGCAGATGCGCTTTAATGATTGGCTCAAGCGCAAAATAATTACTTGGCATCTTTTAATAAATCCTCCAAATAGCTCTCAATCGTAGTCAACATATTCTGTGCATCATCTTCCGAGACACCAAAGATTGGACGCGCAGGAACTGTGATTGATTTGCGTTTTACCCAGCCACCAGTGGGAGTTTTAAAAACAAGATAAGGCTTATTCTTCGCTCTAATGGTTCCGCCATAGTGCATCAACTTTGCATATAGAACGTCAGTGAGAATTGAAACGCCATTTTTATTAAGTCGAGTACGGATCGAGTTCAATAATCGCCCTGTGTCCCTTAATGTTTGACCATTCTGAGCGATTGCTCTCCATGATTTTTGCCACGGTCTGCCGTCAGGTGCTACACCACGCTTAAAGCGGTCGTGAACACCCTCAAGTAGAATATCGCCCAACTCATCATAAAGCGCCTTATGGTCCCCTGCTTTCGCTTCTACTTTACGCAGCCAATCCCGAAGTTTTTCCTCGCCCTGAAAGTAAAATCCCTGTCTATCTGCCATGACCACCTCACTTGACGCTTGGCATCTTGTTTAAAACATCATCGCTAAAGACACCGCCACGATATGTAGTACCCATTGGCATGGCGGTAGGTGATTTAGCAGCAGGCTTAACTTCTTGAGTTGTTGGATTTTTAACAAGTAAAACGTTTGTGCCTTTTGATACGCCCTTTAGATAGCTCATCGCATCGTCATAACGTCTACGGACTTCTTCAGATGCTTTGCTTTTCCAAAGTAAATAGCGGGCAATATCACAGACAAAGATTTTTATATTGTCGGGCGGGTATTCAAGAGGAACGGCATACTTAGCACCAATCCAACCGTCAATAATTGAGCCTGCATCTGCTATTGCAGCTTCAACAGACTCACCCCCCGCCAAATAACGCTCTAACTGTGATACTTCGGTCAGGCTGTAACGCTTCACCATGTCATCACGTGTTGCGTACATGACAGCCACCTTATGTTGTTGATTTAACTTTTACCAATGCTTTTGGCTTCAATACAGTAGGCAATTGGTTTGCTTGAACATGCAAATCAAAACCGCGATCAAAGTCTTTAGTGCGCTGTTTAGCATAGTACGGCAATGCTGAAGTATTCACTGTTTCGTTGAAATCAGCAGGCGCTAATGCAGTGACAAACACGTCCTGAGTACCACGTGGATATGCTGAACCTGTTTTGTTCGCATAAATTGGCGTACCACCAACCGATTGACGATTCACAATGAACTTCAATCCGCCAAATTCAAAACCTGACGTGTTAGAACGCCCTAGCTTTTGTTCAGCAGCAGACCAACCCAAGAACACTTCACGGACGTTCTTATGAGCCACCAAAGCATCATAAAAAGCACGATCCACTTCAACTTCGATTGATGTGTAAATCTCTTGACCTAAAGCATCTTCGATATTGTCAATAACGTCTTGGCACTTAGCAGCAACGTTTGTTGTTGCTGTACCAAGATCAAAATCAACCTCGGTTTGTGCAACACCAAAGTCTGTGAAGTAATTAATAATCGTTGATCCATCAGCATCAACAATAATTCCTTGTTTTGCTTTTAAGCGACGAAACGCAAGTGTTGTATCAATCTTGTTTTTCATTGCTTGTAAACGGTCAAGAACTTTTCCGCTTACGGTTTCAGCAGCAGTGCTACCGAACGCACGCACGCCCATCACATCCGATGCTAAAACCACATCTTCAAGCGGCATGTGTGGAATTGTCCAAGACTTCGCAATGCGAGTACCTGAACTGTTTTTAGGTGCAACACCCCCCCAAGCGGTTGTTGGTACAAGAATATTGCTTTCTGTCATAAACTCAGCAGCAAAGCTGTTTGTTGTGCCAGGAATCGGGCGAAACAATTCAATGTCTGACGGATTACCGATTCGAGTCGGTAAATTTGTAATTGCTAAAGATAACTCTTCTGTACTAAATACTGATTGATCTAATTCCATGTTTTAGCCCCTTTAAGCTGCACGAACTGGTGTGATGTGTAAAGCTTTTAGGCTTGCTAAAGCTTCTGTTTTTTTGGTGTTGCTAAGCCCTGATTTATAAATCAATGAGCCATCTACAAATCGAGCGTCTCGCGCCATAACCACACCGTTTGCAGTTTGCCCTGCACCTGTCACAATACGCTCACCAATAAAGATTCCAGCTGCAACCTCATCAGTTGCGCCACCAAAGATTTGAACCTGATTGTTAGCGTTATATGAAATGACTGTGCCATTTGATAAATCTTGACTTGCTGCAATTACTGCATTTTCACGACTTGGACGATGATTGCCTTCCAATTCCCAAGCAATTACATCACTTACTGCTGAGTGATTATCTGTTACTGTTTGAACCATTTCTGCTTCCCCTTATTTGCGTTGTTTTGCTTGATCTACGAGAGAACCAGCACCAAAAGTTTGTTTTTCATTTCCATCAGATTTCGCTTGATGAGTGAATAGATTGCTTGGGCTGTTATTTGCAGGACTGTTTTTCCCTGAAAACTGGCGCAATTGTTTAACTGTGAATGAAAAACTTGCATCATCCATTGCTGTATATGCCGTTTTATCTTCAGCGCTGAATTGAGTTTTCAATTCTTTTTCTAGTGCTGAAATATCATCATTGCGCTTATCAGCCTTAAACTGCTTTAGTTCATTTAAAGCATTGTCACGCTCGGTTTCCGCCTGTTGCAAAGCGGCTTTTGCTTGTTCTAGTTCGGTCACGTCTGTGTCCTCTTGTGGATTGTTTGGATTGTGACTTGCTGCCACTGCCATTGTGTTTTCATCTGCACCCAAGGCACAAAACGAAACTTCTCTGATACGACCACCACGGAACACTGTGATTGGTCCATGTAATAACTTGCCGTTTACTGTGACGGTGTTGCCTGCCTGAATCTCATCAATGCTTGATGGTTCAATGCGTACTGACATTTGCCACGGAAAGCCGTCATCTGAATCACTTGCTACCTGTGCGCCAAACTCATTACTAAGTAAGATTCCGCTAACAGTTAGACCTGATTCATAGCTGATTGCATGGCTCTCAATTGCGCCTGCACGCTGATAAGACGAATGTTCAAGTAGTGCAGGAATACGACCTTTAATCTGCATTGAATCAAGATCAAAAATGACTTGCTTCCAGTACCAGTGGTCGGTAATCACTTCGCCGCTGTATGCAACACCTGAGAACGTCCGCTTTTTCTTGCCATCTTCCTGAGCATCTACATTTAGCTGCCCAAGTTGAAAGCAATATTGATTTTGCTTTTCTTCGGTTTTTGGCATATTTCACCCATAAAAAAACGACCTTAAAGGTCGCTGTATCTGTTGAAAGGTTTAGTAAAGACTAAATACTGTCTGATTCGCTACGAAATAGCGCGTAGCTTGCTCTTTAGTTCGTTTCAGTATGAGTTGCTCATCCGTATTACTAACGACCTCTAAATTCAAATCAGGAGCCAATAGTGAGCCATTCATGCCGCTAATCTTGCTCAAGTCTAGCGCCACACCCTTTGCATCAAGAATGACGATCTGTTTGCCAACCTTTTGCGCTTGTTTGAACAATGTTGGCGTTTGAATACCAATTACACTCCCCACGGTTAGATTCAAATCATCTAAGCCGCGAATTGAATTACCCGTGAGCTTGCTTGCCGTATTCTTTGCTAATGTGAACAGCCGATTAAAAGCACCTATAACTTTGTCCCAAATGCTTTTGCCCGCTGTTCCATCCTGATCTTTTTGAAGTTCAGCTTGCTTCAGAATTGTCGTCAAAGCATTTTCTTTTTCATCAGCTAAATCTAAAGTGATACGCAAGTCACTCGGTCTGATATTCTGATCCAATCGAACTGCTTTATCGACCATTCCATCAATAATTACTTGCTTCTCATCTGTTAAATCTGAAAGGCTTGTCTTGATAATCTGGTCGGCTTCAGTATCAACTACTGTTTTTTTGCGCAGATCAATGACTTCTGTTTTAGCTTCAGGCGTAATCGTTTTACTTGCTTCTTTCGACTTAAGTATCTCGTTTGGCTGCTTATCATAGTTAGACGGCTGAAAAGCCCAACCAGCGTCAGGCTCAATATTTGGCAAATCCTCATTGGATGTTATTCCTTTTCGGATCGCTTGCTTTTCAGTGATTGCATTAATCGTGCATCGACACCGATACCCATTTGGCGGATACCATTTCTGCCAAAATGGGTCGTCAATGTGTCGAATAACACCATCCAGTGCTAAATGGCTTGGACGAGTTCTTTTGTCGTTGATTGCAAAATATTCAAGATAAGGGCGTTTATCTTTATTCTGTTGCTGATGTAACCACCTACCATGAGCATAAGCATTTTGAATATTGGTTCTAAACACATTGTCTAAATGCGCTTCTGACAACTCAATACCGCTTTCCTCAACCAGTTTTTGAAAGTCTCTAAAAGTACCGCCACTCTCCAAAACCTTATAAGCTGAATCCAATACAGATTGAATCTGATCAAGACCCGCCAAATAGCTCACAGTAGAAGCATATTGGCGTGAATTTAAATCAAGTGCATAGTAGTCGGCAGGCAGTAAAACACCTCTTGATCGAGCAAATGCAATAGCTTGTAAGAGCGTCATATTGTCCATTTAACGCCCCTCTTTTGAATGCATATATCCCAAAACATCAGCAGCGAACAAAGCCCGATCTAACACTTCATTAAACTGTGATTTATCAGCAGTCTTAGCGATGGCAAATAGACTCGTTTGCAATTCTTCAATGCTTTCACTATTCAGAATCAAATCTTTCAGGTCGCTATTTGATAATATCTTGAAGTTTTGATCCGCCAGTTCATCAAGCTCTTGTTGCTCTTGTGTAAGACCCTTAACACTTGCAGCAAAACTGAAAGGCTTGCTTGGAATTGCTTTAAATTGCGGTTGTGGTGTCTGACTTGGTAAAGGCTCTGCCAAATCACCATCTTGCAATCCATACTCACGGATAAAATATTGATTGGTAAATACTGCACCTGCATCTTTGAGCTTAACATCACGCTCAGCTTGATCTTTATTCAGCTGCTTAGACTTTTCACCCAAGATAATTTCATGCTCGCCCCAACTATTTAAGGCACAAAGCGCATCAACAATAGCCTGAAATGTGGGTGTGACTAATCGAATATCCGCATTGAGTTTATCTTTACGCACATTTTCATGCACTTCACCCAGTGCACGACTCCCTGTGCCATCGGTTCCACTTGTCAGTGTTTGGCCTAGAATCACTTTCTGGATCTGGCGAATTAATACATTATTGAAAGTCTCAAACGATGCACCTGCGGTCCCATTTGAACCTGCAGTTAAAACTTGCACATCATCATCTGCATCGATCGACATCACACTTTGAGCATGTGCATTAAGCAATGCCTGATTCATATCATTTGTTTCTGAGTTTTTGCATTTACCCAATAGAATTGGTGTACCAAAACGCTCTAAGAACTTCGCCCAGAACTTGAAGCCATTCTTACGAAAGAAATCCAACCAATACACAACGGTAAGTAATGCTTTGCCATAAGGCTGCTTATAGGTTGCTTTTCGCTGTGTCAAAAAGAATTTAAATATCTGGTCAACTTCCGATTCTTTACCTGATCCATCCTGACGATAGATCAAACGGCCATCATTTTTAGGCTCAAACCATTCCATTGGCTTTTCACCGATCCAGTTTAAACCTATTTGTCCGTCATCAGTCTGATCATAGACAGCTTCCAAAACGGAATAGCCGAATAGCAAAGCGTTAATTGAACCTGTTGCAATCTCTGCAAACCATTTCTTAATCTCTTGCATTAATAAAATGGCTTCTGGTGTATCACTTGGCTCGATACGAAATGGAGTTGCAAGCAATGCATCAATACGTGTCTCAACTGCTTGCCCAATTTCATCATCATCAAGAAGAATGGCTAAACGATGGCGTTGAATCCCTGCTTTGCGTAAAGTCTCATCTAAATCAAGTTGTTTGCTTAATTTATAAAATTGACTGACCGCTTCTTGAGAATATAAAGACCCATTAGACAAAGCCTTTTTAGAAGCTTTGTCTTCTTTCTTAGACTTTGCCATTTTTTTACCTATTAAAATGTTCGACTTCCCGCAGTTGCAGGTTTCTTAGCTTGACGAGATTCATTCAAATCATTGAATGCATCACTACATCCATCGACCTGATCATCATGTTTTGCGTTTGGAAAGTTTCTTAATTCTTCAATCAGTGCCTTATTCCATTCACCTCGAAGCATTTTCACATTTCCGACGTTTACTTGTGCTGCAAAAGGTTGTGCCCTTGTGATTTTGTCACCTGAGACAGGTTCAGCTTTAACCTTAAAACCTGATAATTTTGCAACAAAGTTTTTTGCTTGTGATTTACCAGCCTGCCCAGGATCTTGTGGCAATCGTATGTAAACGCCTTTGCCATCCATCTGCGCCGTTTGAGTAATAGTGTTTTCCACGCCATCAGGACCCCAACGACCTCGTACCATATCAATGATGTAAATTGTGTTATCTGGTGCTTTGGCCAATTTAGGACCCGCCGTATAATCACCTTCATTCTCTGTTGCAGCCAAATCCCAAGCTCGACACTCTTTGATGATATCCGTTGGAATTGCATCAACAATCTCGATTCTATCCGGCTTAAAAAATCCACCTGCAGGCGGTGCAGGACGTTGCAGATATTGACCAGAAAAGACATACGGCGAAGTCTCTTCCATAACTCTTAATCGTTGAATGGTATGCTTTGCAGGCCATAATGCTGTGCCATCATCTTGAATTGCTGCAAGACACAAATGCTCCCATTCTTCACCATTTCCGCCGTCTAATAGCCATCCTGCTAGATCTTCTTCATGCAACCTTTGCATAATGACAATGATCGGCGTATCAGGTGAATTGGTACGGGACTCAAGCGTATTTTGGAACCAATCAATCACCCCATCACGGATAGTTTTTGATTTAGCTTCACTTGCCTTGTGTGGATCATCAATAATAATTGCCCCACCAAAGCTATCTCGGATCTTGCCGGCACCGAAACCTGTAATTGTCCCTCCTGTACCTTGTGCATAACATACACCACCTGCTTTGGTGCGCCAGTCATCCTTTGCCTTGCTATCATCACGAAGCACAAAGTCAGGAAATACATTCTTAAATGCCATTTCCTGCACTAAATTTCGTGTTTGAAAAGCATTGTTAGCAGCTAAGGTTGCCGAATAACTAATGTGGATGAACTCGCTATCTGGCACTTTTCCGAAGCACCAAGCCATAAAATTGATCACGGCAAGCTCTGTTTTAGAGTAACGCGGCGGGATGTTAATGATTAAGCGCTTTGTTTCGCCGTTAAACACTCTCATCAGCGCATCACATACAACACGATGGTGCCAGTTATGAAGCCATTTATATTTACGGCGCTGCTTAAACATATACCTTGAAAAGAAATAGAGATCTTCTTGAGCTTCGATTTGGATTGCTAACTTGTAATCAGCTTCAGTAATCATCTAATGCCTTTTTCCTTGCCTCTAGATAGCTATTCACATTTGTATTTGAATTAACTGTTTCTACAGGTCCACCGTTTGCTCCAGTAACCTCTTGACGATTGGTAAACAACCCACCCATCTCTTTTGCGGCTTGTTCTGCCCATTTGGGAATCAATACGGGGTTATCAGGGTATTTCTCTACGAGCTGTTGTAATAGCTGCAGACGGTAACGTTTGTTAGCAATTGGAATCGCTTCGAGTTCTTGGTTTGCAATACGGCGATATTCAAAAAATTTGTCTCTAAGCTCTTGGCCTAAGTCCTGCCCCATTCTTTTTGTGGGGTCATATAACTCACACTGCTGTGGGCTGACTTCAACATTAAAAACATCTTTAACTGATTTGGACGTACTTGTCGGGGTTTCAAACTCAGCAAGCATCCTCACGATGAACAGTTTCACCTTTTTTGTAATACGTGCCATTTCGACCATTCCATCAAGGTACATCAAGGTAGAATGGCAAAAAAAATTTAAACCACTCTTAGAAAGCAAGTTCCACAGGCATGATAGATATCAGCCTTCGCCACAGTTGGCCGTTGATTTGCAGCATTCACCATTTCCTGAACCTCCTTATTTGCTCCATAACGGCGAACAACGCCTGTAAACTCCTCCACATCATGCCCTTGTATCGTCAACTTCGGCTTACCCGTTTCACGGTTATAGGATGGGATGCCCCATTCATCTTTCTTATGCGCGATGTGATAAAGCTCATGTTCGATCAGGGCGCAAAAATCAACATCATTTGCCTGTTGAGCGTATGTAGCATCTATTGTTATTAGATAATCTGGCAGATCACTGAACCATTGATAAAACTGTTCTTCCTGGCGTTCCTTCTTCCATCCACTTGCATTGATCATGATCTTCTCAGCCGTCCCCGCAACATTTCTACCCTGCTTTTTATATCCAGCTCTTGCCCACATAACTGCAATCTGTGGATAGCGGAATAAACCTAAATGGCTGTGATCTGGATTAAACAACTGGCTTTCTGGATTTAAAAAATTGGCTTTAATCCATCCCCATAGTTCTGGTGCAGGCACAAAGTCTGGTGTATCCATCAAAAAAATATGTTCGGGAGGATATGGCCTTGCCTTAACCACGAAACCAATTTCATTTTTCATAGTCAAACTCGGATATCACGGCGACCTTTCAGCCAGGCTAATTTTTCAATAGCCAAAAAAAATCGCTCATCTAAGTGGGCGATCTGTTCGGCTGTCAGGCCTTTAGTTGTGCAACTACCTACATGCTTTAATTCTTGCTCGGTTTCCCGAATCTCTTTCTCAATATTTCGATCCATGGCTTCTCCAAACAAAAATAAAAAAACCCACCAAATTGGCGGGCTTCTTTTTTTAAATAGTAATTAGGAAAGGTAAGTATATTTTTGGGCTAGATGTTTATTTGCAATTACTGTTGTCTCAGCATACGGCAACTCCGCACAAAGCCAAAAATAATAAGTATTTTCACCAACAATGTATGTCTGACGATTATAAGTTGATGCTTTGCTAGGATCGATTTCACTTGCTCGGAAATATGTATCTTCACGATTAGCAACTACTTCACCATCCAAATCACCACCAATACAAATAAGCATCTTAACAATCCATAAAATTATGAATCTCAGCTTAACACATAAAGTAAAAAGCCCCGCAATAACTAGTATGTTAGCGGGGCTTTCATGTGCCGAAATACGCTCGGCTAGTTGACTCGCATTGCGCTAATGCGAGTGAGGGTTTAGTTTAAAAACTTAGGAATATCGTCTAGGGAAAAGCTCTGATCAATATGCTTATGTACTAACTTAAGAAGTTCGTCAATAATTCGCTGATTATTTTCTAACTGAGTGTTGCTATCTTTCATTTGCTTAACAGCATCAACCGCAACAAAAGTTAATTTCTCGTTTTCTTCTTCTAGGTCTAAATAATCTATATATAGAGACTTATATAATTCCTCTAACTCTTCCCTAGAAAGATCTTTAAGACTTGGTAACTTTGCCATAATTGTTATTCCTGTGTTTTTCCACAAGATAGCATAATGATATGACAGAAATAAAAAGCCAAACATAAAACAGCCCAGCTATCCAAAATGAACAACTGGGCTGAGTGGTACCGTAGTTTAAGGCTGACTGATGTGTTAAGGGGTCGCCAATCCGCAAGTAAATACTCACCTCTTTAGGTGGTCAATCCAAGGGTAGTGTTTTATCTATCAAAACTCCGCACCCCTCTCTCACCCCATTGACCAGATAAGATGCCTATTAACTTAAAGATCCCTAATAGGTAGGACCAGAAACGTAAAAAGCCCGCATAAGCGAGCTTTGGAAACCTTAGAGGGCATCTAATTAATAAAACGCCCATTATAGAAACACTTATACTGAACCGTTCTGTTTATGTCAAGTCACTGCAATATAATTGGTTTGCTCTAAAGTAATGTCATAATCACTTTCTTCATAGTGAAATGATCGCTTTAATTGATCTCGTATTATGTGCTCCCAAATTGTGATTTGGGATTCAGCAATAAGTTCAAATCGCTCATAACGTTCCGAATATCCCGATTTAGAAACATCCAACTTAGCAATCGTTATTTTTTCAAAAAGTGTGTAAGGTCTCTTTCCAGTCGCATTACATTTATTGCATGGTTTCGCACCGCATGGATATCCTTTTGAATCGTATATTTCTAACTTGCCTAGTCCTTGACACCCACCACACATACTTTTAACAAATAAATGACCACGTAAAACGACCTCTGCGATACCTTTGGCCACATTGGTTAAATCACCTTGGCAATTATTCGGTTTAAAATTCTTCTTAATCATTTCCTTGTGAATCTTACCAGCAAGTAAATTTCGGACACGGAAAAAATCTGCAGAGTTAATATTTCCTTTCTTAATTTCCACTGTGCCTGGTATCTCATCAATACGTTTTTTTACTTCAACGCCGTTTATGATATTTGTTTCATAAATCTTTTTAGCTTCTGTAACTATTGCAATCCTCTCAAAATCAACACGTTCAATAAGTAGTTCAGCCCACAACTTTGCACCAGGTGATAATAATGCCATTTCGCCTAAAACAATACTTTTAGTGATCTTTCCCTTACCCTCACTTTGAGCAATAGCTAGTCGCAATAATTCTAAAAAATCAAACTTTTCAATCAACATACTTTGCGCTCCTATTACTTAAAAAACTTGCATGTGTGCTGAGTTCCATTAACCCAATACACATCCTGACCTTTACATACTTGAACCGTATTCCATGTATTAATCGCCACTGCAAAAATGACAAATACAATGAATGCAATAATTAACAACCAATCGTTATTTTTCTGTCTCATTTCAACCGTCCATAAACAAGCATTGCTGCATCACGGCTGTGCTCGCTTGTTCTACCAACCCAGCCAGTTATTCGATTGAAGTATTCACTCTTTGTTTTTGTCATGTTTGCTGCTGGGTGAACCAATTCATATTTAATGTTTTGCTCTATACAGAATTGCTCCCATATACTGCAGTCACGTTTAACAGATCCGACACCCTCACGTACACCAGCGCCCGACTTAGCTTGTCGCGCATCTGTCGATCCGAACCATGTGCGCAAACGTGCATCTTCAATACGGACGATTAAATCAGGATGCTGACCATGTAGCTCTTTGACTTCTTCCATGGCCTTGGTGATGGTTAAAGTCTCAACACGATTCAAAACCCCTTTTTCTGCTACTGCAAAACCTGTCTTAACGCCACAATCGATACCAACTCTGATCATTTCCCTTCTCCAAAAATTAAATCGAATTCTTCAAGCGCTTGTTTCAGCTCAACATGGTTAAATTTTCTTAATTTCAATAAAGATTCATATTCAAATCTGGATTTTGCTGGTCCACCTATTCGTTCAATGAGCTGGAGACGTGCAACTAAACCTCTAAGTTCAGGAAGATTGACTGGATCAAAACAACGTTTTTTAAAATATTCACCATCGTTATCAGTTAAATTCCAAATTGGATGAAAGCCATTGTGAAACTGAAATTCGGGCTTAGTACGGAAATAATAGCCATCCTGAAAGCTTTCAGCGTTACTTGGGGCAGCTTCAACAATCTCCCTCGCCTTTTCAACACCGTGGTCTTTTATGAATTGGATCGCGTTCATTGGCTTTGCTCCTCACGTCTTACCTGATTAATTGCGTCATGTTTCGTCATGGCTATCTCCTAATCAGTGATTTCGACTTGGTAGTTGATCAAGGCTTGATAAACCTTACTATCTAATTGATCTTTAAATAGATCAGCCAATCTTTTAATTTGATTTTCTTTCTCTTTCTTGTAGAACAGAAAGGCTTTCACCTCAGTATCAAAATAAGCAGTGATGTTCTTTCGATTTTCTCTACGCAATTGAGCTTGGAACTTACCTTTCACTGCACTAACACCTATACAAAGATTTCCTCTTGCTCTATCACTCTTTAAAATCACATTGTTAATTGCAGGCGGTACAAAACAGGTAGTTTCCTTTGAGTAGTGCTTTCTCCCTTTAAACAAAATATCCTTATCTAACTGCCACCCTTCGGTAAGGCATTTATCAAAGTTAGGCATTTGTCTAATGTCGTTCGCAAAAGCTGATAAGGTCAGCCATTCTTCTGAGCAGGTCACACCCTTATAAGAGGGTTGGCGGTTTTGAAAGCACTCTGAATAGCAACGCTCTAAAACACCGCGCCATAAGTAATATTCTTTTATGATTTTCCCATCTTGCCGAACTGGAATATCCCAATCATTGATACCTACGCCATAGATCAATTTCTTTTCGTATCTCATACCAACTCTCCCAATTCTTTCTGCGCATAGATGATTTTGTTATAAACATCCATCGTGAACTTCTGCTTGCCACGTCTAATCAATGACAGAGTTGAGCCACCACAATCAGCTACTCTCGAAATCTTTGACAATGAATAACCGCAATTGTTCAGCCAGCTAATAATTCCAATTTCCTGCGCTCTTGTTGGGTACACACGTTTTTTGGTTAATCTTGCATGTGAAACTTTCTTGTCATAAGTGATGTCTTGAGGAATCGTTCTTTCCTGAATCAAAGGTCTCAACTCTTCAATGAGTGGATGCTCTAACCCATTCTCTAATGCGTACTTCACTTCCTTAGCAGTACAAACCTCATAGCTTGGTCTATTCTTCTGTTCAGCTAATTTGTGAAGTGCTTGCTTCACTTGAGTGATTGTTGGGATTTGGTTCATACCGCTTCTCCAAATAGCTTCTTAGTCTTATCGCTAGCTCTGTACAAAGCGCAATTGTTATAAACTTTGCATTCAAGCCATCCACTTTCATGAAGTTGGCGAGCTGTT
This sequence comes from Acinetobacter sp. 102, assembly GCF_037028485.1. Classification (NCBI taxonomy): domain Bacteria; kingdom Pseudomonadati; phylum Pseudomonadota; class Gammaproteobacteria; order Moraxellales; family Moraxellaceae; genus Acinetobacter; species Acinetobacter sp. 102. The sequence continues at coordinate 4,809 of NZ_JAZEZK010000018.1, read as the reverse complement.
CTCTGAGCTGATCGTAATGTTTGGTTGGTAAGTTTTTTTATTTCTTCGGTGTTTAACGCTTTATTTGATTTTGAGAATTGCTCAAGCAAGCGCATAGTTCTGTTGAATATTTCAATGTTTTTACTCACGCTGCACCTCCCACTTCATCTCTAATGCTTGCGAAGCGACAAATGTCTAAGCGATCTAAAACACGCACTACACCGCGCTTGCCATGACGGTTTTTCGCAACAATGATTTCTGTAATTCCGCTTGGTAGCTCATCATCTGAATTGAGAATTGGATGAGCCAAAATGATTTGATCTGCATCTTGCTCGATCTGCCCTGATTCTTTGAGGTCAGAAGCTTTAGGGCGTTTACCCTTCTCTGATTCACGGTTTAACTGAGCTAATGCAATCACTGGGCAATTAAACTCTTTAGCCAATGCTTTTAAGTCACGGCTAATTGAGCTGACTTCTTGATAGCGGTCTTTCTTGCTTGGATCGCGTACTAACTGCAAGTAATCAACAACAATGCAGCCAAGGCGCTTATATTTGCGTTTTGCTTTACGCGCATAAGAATGGATTTCGGCAATCGTTGGTTTTTGCTTGTCCTCAATGTGAATCTGCAATCTCTTGAATTTCTCTTGAGCGTAAACAAATTCTTGAAGCATCCCATCATAAAGCTCAGCATTATGAATGTTGTCGTAAGGGATTTGCGCTAATGCTGAGATACAACGGTTTGTGAATGTCTCTACATCCATTTCAGCCGAAATTACCAATACCGCTTCATCAAACCGCAAAGCCGTTTGTGTTGTCAGCATTTGAGCTAAAGTAGATTTACCAGAACCTGGTCTACCACCAACTACACAAAAATGACCTTTCTGAATTGTTCCTACCAAGTTATCCAAGTGCTTGAGATTAAATTGCACACCAGTGAATTTATTGGCTGCTTTCGCTTCTGCTTTCTGAATTAATCGATCTGATGCACGAACTAATGCTTCTTCAAACGTAAAACTTGATTTCTCAACATCGGTGTTTGTTTTCTTGCCGTCAAGAATCGCTTCGGCTGCAATGTGAATATCTGGAATGGTTAGGTCTTGTGAGATTTGAGCAATACTCTCACCCATTTTCTCAACTTCACGATGTGCTTTGAGCTTCGACAGTTCAGCGGTGTATGACTCAAGGTTGTAAAAGCTCGAAGGTGCTTCGCTGCTCATTTGAAGCAAGTATTCAGAGCCACCCATCAAGTGAATTACATTTTTTTGTTTAAGCTGTTGCTCAACCATTACGAAATCATAAGGTTTGTTTTCATTCGCTAATTCTGCAATTGCTTTGAAAATTTGCTTGTGACGCTCTGGGAAGAAGCAATCTTCATCAAGATCATTGCTCACCACATCAAAAGAGTTCGCAACTGTCATGAGTGCTGTAAGTACAGCTTGTTCCATCGGGATATTATGGATATGACTCATTACCAATCCCCCATGTCAGCTTGATAGTTTTGAGGATTGATTGTTTGAGTGTTGTTTTGTTCTGCTTGCTTGAAAAGTTTTTCAGCAAGTTTGAAATCACGTTTTACCCACTTCACGAAGTTTGAATACATCTGAGTGGTAGTCACAGCACCAGTGTGAATTTTGCTTTCGTAGTGAGGATTGATTTCAAGAAGTAATTCTTCAACTTGAGCTTGATTGATTTTTGGTAAGCCTGATCTTTGCATCCAAGAATTGAGTTGATGTAAATCAGGTTGCCAAATTTTTAAAACTTCATCGACTTGGTTTTGTTGAGCGTCACTCTCTCTATAAATATTTCTATAAGTATTATCTATTGTGTCTTTACTAGGTAAAGTGCTCGTACTTTCCTTAGTAAAGTGGTCGTGCTTTACTAGGTAAAGTGCTGTACTAGGTGAAGTACTTTCCTTAGTAAAGTGGTCAGACAGCGAAACTTCGTTAATTTTGTACTGATTTCCTAATTTCGGATGTGTAGAAATAACACTGATAACACCTAATGAAATTAATTCCTCAAGCCCTTTACTAACGGTTTTTGAGCTTGATTTTCTAGCTTTAGGATTGTCTTTGTGGCGCTTCTCTTCCTGAAGCTGTGAGTAGCTAACATAGTCAGATTCTTTATTAAACCCGTTGATATAGCCCTCAAGCATGAAATAGACATGTCGAGCTGCATCAGATAAGAATGGATATACATCACGTCTGTACTGCCAACTTGAGCGGACATGACCTTCCTCAAACTTATCTGTCATATTGCTCTTACCTTTTGAGATTGGGATGATCTCAGCTTGTTTTAATGCATTCATCAAACACCCCACGCATAACTAGCCAGCTCAGCCTTAGCTTTTGCCAAAGCAACTGAATTTTCGAGTGTCCGATCAAGCGTGTAAGCCTCAACCGCTTTCTGAAACAAACTAATCTTTCGATTTAGTTCAATGTCTGCTAATATTTGATAGTTCACTTGGTTTACTCCTGATTGAATGCGAAGCCTGATCTTGTACATCAGGCTTTTTTATTGCCTTCGTTCCGTACGGAATGTTTGTCTTGTTCATACAAATCAAAGCGTTCTCTAGGTATTCCTGATACCTGTGACATAAGATTCTTGTCATCTTCACAACGCTTCATATCTAATATGGCTAACCATCTTAAATACTGGCTGTTTGACCAACCTCGTTCGTATGCCTCTCTGGCAATATGCTCCGCTACACGTTCAGACAAGTGTGCTGGCATACATACCGTTTTCTTTGCACTTGGCTTGCGCTTAGTCATGTTGTCTCCTAATAAAAAATCACGCATTCGGTTTCTTAATTGCATGAGGGATATGTGGGTTAAGGATTAATAAGCCTCTTGCTGATATCTCTGGCACATATTCCCCCCATTGGCTAATGGCGGATCTTGATACACCAAGTGATCTAGCAAGGTTTGCCGCATCTTTATAAGCAGTTATGGCATCAACTGTTTTAATAATTACTTCCATATCTAAAACTCAAATGAAAAATGTTAATCACAGTTAACCATACTTTATTTTAATTATCAAGCTCACTTAACTATTTTATAGTTAAGCTAGCTTTACATTGTTAGGTGGTATAAACATGGGAACTCTTCAGGATCGATTTAAAACAGCTATAAGGCACTACGAAGAAAGCACTGGGAAAAAGTTCGTAAAAGCTCGATTGGCTGAATATTGCGGTGTAAGTAGACCAGCTGTTTCTGGATGGATAGATGACAATGTACAAACTCTAGAACAAGAGCATGCAGAAAAAGCAGCTAGATTTTTAGGAGTTAATCACCGCTGGTTAAATGGATTAAGTCAATTAATGCTTGATGATGGCGCGGTTGATAAGAAAGATGATTCGCTAGGTAGTAAATACATGCCTGTGATTGCATGGGAGGCTCCTGAAGATTTAGACCCTAATGCTTATGTCATCATTCCTCATGTCGATGTGAAATTTTCCGCAGGTGATGGCCGTATTGTTGAATATGATCCAGTTCAAAATAGCAAATGTACCGCTCAAACATGGCAATGGATTCAAAAAAAGAAAGTTTCACCTAAACATTTAATTACTGTTGATATTGATGGCGACAGCATGGAACCAAAAATTCCAAATGGAAGTGTTGTTACTTTAGATAAATCTATTAACACTCTAGACCAAGTACAAAGTGGTAAAGTTTATGCAATTCGATATGGTAATGAGCTAAAAATCAAGCGCTTATCAAAAAGATTTGATGGAGCATTAATTATTGATAGTGACAACCCTGATTATAACCGTGAAATAGTTGAAGTGGATCAGCTGGAACATATAAGCATTATCGGAAAATACGTATCTCATAGTTATGATGGTGAGATTTGAGGAAATGTAATGATCGCAACACTTAATAAATCTAAAACTGCGCTAACGATCAATCGCCAAGAGTTCAAATTGGCATTAGGTAAAATTGGCGATGGTATTGATAAGCAGATAGCATCACTAAAGAAGGCCAAGCAAAGCTATGATGCTGCGGAAATAGCACGCGAGATCATAGTTGAGGCAAATATCTTTGAGGCTATCATTGAAGGATTTAATGAGGCAGAAGAAACCAATCTAAAACTTACTGACATAACCAATCTTGATGTAGCGCAAGGATGGATAGATGAATTTTTGGAAAAATATTCAAACGTTTGACATGTGTATTGAATAATAAAACTGTGAACCTGACAGAGTTTAAGAGGGAATTATGTTCGAAAAAATAAAAAAATGGTGGAACGGTGAGTGGGTAAGTTATGAGTTTGGTATTGGGCTTGATCGACATTGGACCTCTAAGGTTGCGCACTCAATCGTCAGGTATTTTATTAAACATCAAATCTGGATCATCCCTACAGTCATTACCGTGATAGCTTCTGTGGTTTTGGCAAGACCTTGGAAATGGTAATTATCTGAACCAAGGCCACCATGGGAAACCATATATTTGTTTTTTATCTTTTGTTAGGGTCTGTCTTTTTCGTAGCTGCCTTACTAGCTCCTTTCTCTCTTCAACATGCTTTTTTACTCTTTGCCTTGCTCTAGATAAACATTTCTTTTTAAACCATGTTGAATCCTCAAAAGCAGATAGTAAAAAATGAGATATGAAAAACGTGTTTAAAATAATAGATATAAAAATCATTGTTTGATTCATAACAAACTCCAACCAACCCACCCAGTGTGGGTTTTCTTTTGTCTATTAAATAACAAACTTTATTTTAGTTAAATATATTTTACATTTTATTTGTTAATCTTGCTTTACATGTGAACAATTGTTAAGTATGCTTTATTCAACCCTTACAAAAAAGCCCTTCACGACTCGACATCCAAAGG
>NZ_JAZEZK010000017.1:0-96315 GCF_037028485.1 Acinetobacter sp. 102 | reverse complement strand
TACTATTACCATCTTTTTCCAAATATCGATACACCAGAAATGTGGGATGAAAATAGATATTATCCCTTTTTATCTCTATTGTTAAATAATGGCTTAAATATTAATAGCTATATGGAAGCATTGGAATTATGTGAGAATAAAGTACCTTTTAACAAAGTCATTGATTTATTAATTTCGGGGAATCATAATTTCACAGCTTCTTTACATTTTGATACTTTTAAAGTTGGGCAATATCTTAAAGAAATTGCATTACAAAGAAGTATTATTCATGTTGAAGATAAGGTAGAGGATTTTTGTTTAGATGCTGAAAAGGGTTCTGTAACTTCAATTCAGTGTCAAAATAGAAAAATTGATTGCGATTTTGTAATAGATGCTTCAGGATTTTCTAGACTTTTAATTGGGGGGAAGTTTAAGACTGATTGGATATCCTTTGCAGATACATTAATTATGAATAGAGCACTGCCTTTTCATTTATCACATAAAAAAGAAATAGAGTTAGTAACACGAGCAACTGCTTTAAGTTCTGGCTGGGTTTGGCAAATTCCATTACAGGAAAGAATAGGAGCTGGCTATGTATTTAATGACCAATTTTTGTCAGATGATCAAGCTCATGATGAAGTTGAAAAATGGCTAGGGGAAAAAATTGATCCAATACGTGTAATTAAATTTGAGGCAGGATATTTTCAAAAGGTATGGGTCAAAAATGTTGTGGCTCTTGGCCTAGCTTCTGGTTTTGTAGAGCCTCTAGAGGCGACCTCTATTGGACAAATGGTCACACAGTTAGAAACATTATCAAACTTTATCCTACACAATCATGGGGTTATTTCTGAACAAAATATAAATTATTTTAATAAGCAGAATGGACAATATTGGCGTGGGATTGGGGATTTCATTCGTATGCATTATGATACCCCAAGAGAGGATACACCTTTTTGGAAAGAGATGAAAAATGTGCCAATCTCACCTGAATATAAAGAATTAAAAGAGTGTTGGAAACATCGAACACCTCGATTGATAGATTTTGCTGAATATAGTTTAAGTGGAACACTTATGTTTGGTGTACCAAATTGGTTTGCTGTTGGAGTTGGAACAGGAGTTATAAAACCTGAATCAACGGCAGCTGAGTTGTATGCTTTATCTATAGATCAAAAGAGAAAATTAGCCCAACATTTACATAAGATGAAGCAAAAGTTAAGTTAGCATGATTTAATATTGTGATTTATAGAATTTATGTTAGACTAAGTTTTGTATATATTTTAAACATTTGTCTATGGATGAGGACAATGAATAAAAACAAAAAATTAGGATGTTTGTCGTTATTGTTATTAAGTCCATTGACTATGGCAATGCAACCGATGGATGACCAAAGTCTTTCTGCCATGACTGGACAGAATGGCTTAACCATTGGTGTTCAGGCGAATGTTCAATTCAATCAGTTGGCGATCATTGATAATGATGGCTTATCATATGGCGGTTATACTTCACCATCTTATACCAATCGAGCAGGTTTGGTCATTGCAGGTGTGGCGGGACAAGCGACAGCAATGCCTGTTAAGGTAACTGCTTTAAATGGTACCACTGAAACGACATTAGGCTTTAAGGCACTTGTTGATACTGATGCAGGAACCGCTGCCACAGGTGGCGCTTTTGCCAATATTGCATTGGGTTTGAATAACAATGTAACAGGGATTCGAATTTCTCCCTTTTCTATTTATACCGTTGGATCAGGTTCGCTTTCTAATTCGAGTGGAAGTACCTATACGCGCAATTCTATTTTTAGTTCAGGTACACTACTTAAAAGTGATGTAAAAGAATTACTTCGTGTTGGCGGCATTGATATTGTTTTTGCATCGAATAAGCCAAGTATAAATATTCAAATGGGTGCGGCTCCACAAGGCCATATGGTGATGTTTGATGGCGCAATCGAGTCAATTTGTGGCACAGGTACTGGCTGTAATATTATGCTAGTCTCGGACTATGCAACGTCTGGAAATTCGACTACGGCGCCTGTTGGGGCGAGTTTTAACTTTAAATTGACTGGAAATAATGGTAATCCTTTTGGTTTAAAAGGATTCTATGCTGGAATTTATGGTCCAACAGGGACAACGGATAAAGGTGGCGTGATTTTTGGAAATACAGGAACAAGTAATAAGTTCGATTTACAGTTAAATAATGTTCTGTTAGGTACAAGTGGTGCTCAACAAGCAGGTACTTTTAATAATTTACCCAATGCTTCTATTGGTAATATTGGTGTAACAGGTGCCTCTGTAACAAATCTACAAATGAAAGTGAGCGGGATGTAGTTACATCGCTTAGATCATAAAATAAATTTTAAAGCGGCTTAGGCCGCTTTTTTATTACATAGGGATAACTCTAACTTTAGCTTTGTTTTAAAAATTGGATAATCTCGTCTAATTGCTTGATTTTTTTCACTTGCCCCCACAGGGCTTGTGCTTCAGGATAGGCTTTGGTCATCATCCCTAGCCACTGCTTGTAGCGTCCTACCATGCCAATTTCAGTCTTATATTGACCACTTAAGAAGCGAAGTTGTAATTCCACCAAATCTGGCCAAGACAGCAATGCTTGATCCATATCTTGACGTACACACAAGGTTAAATCAGGGGTCGTCACAGCACCACGTCCGATCATGAGATCTTGGCAATGTGATTGCGCTAAACAGGCTTTCGCATCAGCATTGTTCCAGATCTCGCCGTTGGCAATCACATTGATGTTTAATGCTTCTGTAATGGGCTGAATTTTTTCCCAGTAGGCTGGTGGGGTATAGCCATCAGCCTTAGTCCGTGCATGAACCGTGAGCCAACTTGCACCTGCATCTTCAATCGCATGTGCATTATCCAAAGTATGATTTTCATCCAGATAGCCCAAACGCATTTTGGCTGAAACAGGAATGTGTCCAGGCACTGCATCACGAACAGCTTTGACCAATTGATGTACGGTTTCAGGCTCATCCAGTAGAACAGAACCACCACGATGGCGATTCACTGTTTTGGCTGGACAACCAAAATTCAGATCAATAGCGGGTGCGCCCAGTTCCACGACTTTGGCGGCATTGGCAGCGAGCATATCGGGGTTGTTACCAAGAAACTGTACATGTACAGGTGTACCTGCTGCAGTTTTGCCTCCATTTTTTAATTCAGGGCAAAAACTATCGTAGATATGATCTGGCAGGATGCTATCGGTAATACGGATAAACTCAGTCACGCACCAATCAAAACTGCCAACATGAGTGAGCACGTCACGCATGATCGGATCAGTCAGACCTTCCATTGGAGCGAGTACAAGTTTCACGATTTTTTACCTAGATAAGCGAAAACAGCGTTATACGCATTTTCAGATAGGCTGTCTAGTTTTTATTAAAATGTAAGAACTAGCGTCCTAAAATCATTTCTAAAACAAATTTACTGCCCATAAAACCAATGGCGAGCAGGACAAAACCAGTAATGGTAAAACGAATGGCTTTACGGCCACGCCAGCCAAATTTGTAATGCCCGATGAGCAAGGCGCCGTATAAGAACCATGAAATAATACTAAAGGCGGTTTTATGTGCCAGATGCTGAGCAAAGAAATTATCAATGGTGAAGAAACCAAATAACAAGGCTGCTGTCAGTAGACCAAAACCTGTGATAATCAAGTCAAATAACAGGGACTCCATCACTTGAAATGGCGGCAGTAAGTTCACCCAAATCCGTCGTTTTTGCTTCTTTTTTAGTTCCCGATCTTGGAACCAGAGCAACACAGCATGAATGGTTGCCATGAGCAAAACTGCATAGGCCGATAATGACAGAATAATATGTAAATCTAAGCCTAAGCTATGTTGTTCAATAATTTGATTCGGTTGGCTAAAGGCAAAACCTAAGATTAAACCAAAAGCGGCAACAGGTGTACCGATCAGGTTGAGTGGCAGAATTGGGCGGATCAGGCTCAAAATCAAACTCAGCGCTAACATCAGTCCTGAAGTAAATGACATCAGGTTAAAGACATCATAATTCACCCCAATCGGTGTCATCATGTCTTGGTAGAGCACAGTACTATGCAGTACTAACCCTAGTCCAACCATAAGACCATAACACCAAAGATTTGGACTACGTTTTGACATCAATCGAATAAACAAATACCAAAATGAACTGGTATAGGCGATGAGTGCCAAAATTGTGTAAACCAAGGGGAGACTGATCATGTCAAACCTTTTGCAGGAGGATGAATAATATTCACCATATAAGATATAAATTCGCTTCGAACTACAGTATCCTATAGCATCTTACGCATAAATTTTCTATTTTAAGAAAGATTTTTTTGCAACTAGCCATTTTAAGCGGATTTCGCAATGTTTGATACCTTAACAGAACGACTCACACAGAGTTTAAGAAATGTTACTGGCTCAGGGCAGCTGACCGAAGACAATATTAAAGATACCTTACGTGAAGTACGTATGGCACTTCTTGAAGCCGATGTGGCGTTACCTGTAACTCGTGAATTTATCGCGAAGGTTAAGGAAGAAGCGCTCGGTCAAGAGGTGATGACTCAGCTTTCCCCTGGTCAGGCATTTGTAAAGATTGTCTATGATGAACTCACCAAGATGATGGGTGAGGCCAATGAAACACTAGATTTAAGTGCAAAACCACCTGTTGTTGTTCTGCTTGCAGGTTTGCAAGGTGCGGGTAAAACCACAACGGCTGCAAAATTAGCGCGCTTCCTAAAAGAACGCCAAAAGAAAAAAGTCATGACTGTTTCTGCTGACGTGTATCGTCCAGCAGCGATCAAGCAGTTAGAAACTGTATCCAATGAAGTTGGTGTGGGTTTTATTGCTTCAGAAGCAACTGAAAAGCCAATTGATATTGTGAATCGTGCCATTGAACAAGCGAAAATCCAATTCGCTGATGTTTTGATTGTCGATACTGCAGGCCGTCTGCATGTCGATGAAGACATGATGGACGAGATCAAAGAATTACATGCTGCGGTTAAACCAACTGAGACCTTATTTGTTGTCGATGCGATGACAGGTCAGGATGCGGCCAATACAGCGAAAGCCTTTAATGATGCTTTAGCTTTAACTGGTGTGATCCTGACTAAAACGGATGGTGATGCACGCGGTGGTGCGGCACTTTCTGTTCGTGCCATCACAGGCAAGCCAATTAAATTCTTAGGGATTGGTGAAAAGCTAGATGCACTTGAGCCATTCCATCCAGATCGTGTTGCACAACGTATCTTGGGCATGGGTGACGTCCTTTCTTTGGTCGAAGAAGTTGAACGCAAAATCGACAAAGAAAAAGCCGAAAAAATGGCGAAGAAATTGCAGAAAGGCGGAACCTTCAACTTTGAAGATATGCTGATGCAATTTGAGCAAATGAGCAAAATGGGCGGCATGATGGGCTTCTTGGACAAGTTGCCTGGTATGAGCAATGCGGGTATTCAGGATGCGATTGAAAAAGCCAACCCTGAAAAACAAGTTAAGCGTATGGAAGCCATCATTCAGTCGATGACGATCAAAGAGCGTCGTAATCCTGATTTGATGAATCCAAGCCGTAAAAAACGTATTGCAGCCGGTTGTGGTATGGATGTGGCTGAGGTCAATAAGTTGATCAAGCAACAAGCGCAAATGGCGAAGATGATGAAGAAATTTGCCAATCCATCGGGTATGAGCAAAATGCTGAAATCATTAGGCAATATGCAAAAACAATTTGGTGGTGGTGGCGGTAATATGGGGCCTTTGTTTGGCAGTAATGACCAGAAAAAGTAAGCTCTATACATCCTAAAAAGGCGCTTGATGCGCCTTTTTTAATGCGAGCGTGCTGTATAAATTTAATACAAAACATCAACATTCAAGCTGCTTTAAAAGGAAGAAAATTAAAAATAAGTCTATGTTTTACATTGAAAAGTAGTGTTGAATATGTCACATAATTCAAAAAATAAGGTGTTTATTATACATTGTGAGCATGCAGATCCAGAACAACATTGGTATCACTGGCTAGAACAGCAATTGAAAAGTGAAGCAGTTGCGGTTGAGCGGATTTTTCTGGCTGATGCGAGTCACCCTGAAGCGGAGATTTGGCAAACCTGTTTGGATGCACAGTTAAAAGCGCTAAATGAGCAGAGTATTGTGGTGGCACATGGTTTGTCCTGTGTTGCGGTAGCTCGATTTCTAGCAAAGAAACTGAAGCAAACTACCTTGAAAGCAGGGGTGTTTATCGCAGCTTTTAATGATCCGATTTCACGAGATTCTGAGTTCAATACCTTTATTGAACATTCAACTTTTGAGAGTGGTGTATTGCGTGCCAATATTCAAAGACGTTTGGTTTTCTTTTCCAGTAATGATCCCATTGTGCCTGTACCACTGACTTTTAAATTTTCTAATTTACTCAATGCCCAACTGATTGAGGTGGCTCAAGCTGGGCATTTTCGGGCAGAAGATGGTTTTAGTGAGTTTCCACAATTACTACAGGTACTTCAAACTTTGCTCAAAGCTGAGTTTAGTTGAACATAGTGACGTAAGCCCTTGAGCAATAAATCGGATTCAACTTGGGGCTGATAATGGCTGAGGAACTTGGCGAATAAAGTAGCATCACCGCCAGTCAAAATCAGCTTTTTAGGGGATTGCTGCATAATTTGATCAATGGTACTGATCAAGCCCAGCAAAATACCATGATGCACCGCATCCACCGTATTATGTCCAGGTTTTAAATTATCAAAGGCAGAGTCAGGAATCTTAATGCCTTTGGTATTTTGAATCAGCGAGTCTCGTTGCAGATACAAGTTGGGTAGAATATAACCACCCAGATGTTGCAATCCTTCGACTAGATCAATGGTCAGGGCAGTGCCACAGCCAATCACACAAAAGTTTGCATCTGGCTTTGCCATGGCCAAGACTTGTAACCAGCGGTCAATCCCCAGTTGACTTGGAACATCATAGCCACACTTTAAACCTGCATATTCAGCATGGACTTTGGCAAAAATAATCGGAATATCCAAAATATCTAGAATTATGTGAATACGTTGGTTATTTTCCGAATCCAGAACCGAAGAAATCCCGACACGACTTAAATTTTGATGGCGGAAGTGCTGAATCAAGCCGAGCAATAAATCTGCAGGGGATTGCAGGTGTAATTCGGCCGCATGTTCAATGACTTGATCATGTGCAGTGATCCAATATTTTAAGCGGGTATTGCCGATATCCAGCCATAAACTTTTCATAGAATAATCATTTCCTCAAATCGAAGCGAGACGTAAACGACCTTGATAGAATTGTTGGGTTTGATCCGTTTTGATCAGTACCGCACCATCATTGGAAATTCCTTGAAAAAGTCCCTGAACTTTACCTTGGGTATATTCAAATTCAACTTGTTGATTCAGCCAAATCGCATGATGATTAAAACGTTCAGCTAAATTATAACTACCGTGTTCAAACCACTGTGCTGCCTGCTGGATTGCGGTATACAGTTCAGCAATCAGGGTTAAACGATCAATGTTGGCTAAACCGAGCATCTCCAAAGAGCTAATCGGTTGATCTGCATTTTCCACAGGGGGCGTGTTTAGGTTAATGCCGACACCGACAATTGCTTGATGAGGGGAAAGCGGTTCAACCAGAATTCCGCCCCATTTTCCTTGTGGGCTATATAAATCATTTGGCCATTTGACTTGTAATGTTAAGCCATGCAAGCTTGGCATCTGTAAAATATTCAGAGCAACTTCAAGGGCAAGGCGACCATCCAGTGCAGTTTTGCTTTGAATCAGTGTGCTTAAATAAATATTGCCTTCAGGAGAGGCCCATTGTCGTTGGTGTTGACCTCGACCTTGTGTTTGTAGTGCACTGCAGACCAATCCTGTCGTTATGCCTTTTTGCGCAATTTCACGCATATCATCATTGGTCGAGGTTGTGGTTGTTTTGAGTAGCACCACTTCTGGATATTGATTTTTTGCGTTCAATAATTGCTGAAGCTGGCGGGTTGCGAAATCATCCATCATTTTTACAAGTAGAGTGGTCATGTGTTTATGGAGTTAATCATATATTTGCTGATTGGCGCAATTGCTGGATTTGCTGCGGGGCTATTCGGTGTGGGTGGTGGCTTAATTATTGTGCCAATTTTATATATTGTCTTTACCCAAATGAATTATGACCCGAATGTGATTATGCATATTGCAGTTGGAACTTCATTGGCAACCATTATTGTGACCTCGATCAGTTCGGTGATGGCACATCATAAAAAAGGGGCAGTGTTATGGCCTGTGTTCCGCAATTTAGCACCAGGCTTGGTGCTCGGTTCGTTTCTGGGGGCGGGTGTGGCTGATCTGATGTCAGGACAGCATTTACAGTTGGTGATTGGTGTCTTCGCCGTCTGGATGGCTTACAAGATGTTTAGAGGTGCAAATGCAGTGGTTGATCCAAATCGTCATTTACCGTCAGCGCCTTTACAACTTGCCGCGGGTGGTGGCATTGGGGTGGCATCCGCGATTTTTGGCATTGGTGGGGGTAGCCTCACCGTACCTTATCTCAATCGACATGGTGTGGTGATGCAAAAGGCAGTGGCGACCTCCGCAGCCTGTGGCTTACCCATCGCAGTTGCGGGAGCAATTGGCTTTATGTGGTTTGGTGCCAAAGAGCAGATTGAAGTGCCGAACACGATTGGTTATGTGCATATCTATGCTTTCTTGGGTATTAGTGTGATGAGTTTTATCACCGCAAAATTTGGCGCCAAAGTTGCACATCGTTTGTCGCCAGCCATGCTGAAAAAATGTTTTGCAGGTCTATTGGTGGTGGTTGGCAGCTATTTTATTTATAAAGGCCTGATCTGATCTAATTTTTTTATTGAGTAAGGCCATAATGTACTTCAATGGTGGCAATCAAGGTTTCGACCAGAAGAAGTACATCATCTTGCTGGCGTGCATCGATAAAGAATAGCGGATAATTCAGTTCTCTGGCTGCCAGCCAATCACGATACATGGATAAGGTGCGTTCTGGCATACGGTCAATATGGGTAATTGCAATCACAATATTATGACCAAAGGGCTGAAATGCTTGAAGATATTGCTCTAAATCCAGTAAAGGATTTTCAGCAGCATGGTCAATCATGACGATTGTTCCGATTGCGCCCTTACAGATCACTGCCCAAATAAAATCAAAGCGGTCTTGCCCAGGCGTACCATATAAACCAACCTTAACACCATCGTCCAACGTTAGCTCACCATAATCAATGCCAACAGTGGTCAGTAATTTGTCATGGGACTCGGTATCGGTGTTCAATGCTTCGGTACTGAGTACCTCAATTTCAGACAACGCTTTGATCGCCGTGGATTTACCTGAACCCATGGTGCCACCGAAGACAATTTTATATTGATGTAGAATCATAGAAGTATCCTCGATTAAAAGCCTAAACGATGGCGTAAGCGACCAAATAGTTTTTTCATAAAATGCTGTTCTGTTTCACTTTGCTGAGTTTGCGGGCGATATTTTGCCTGTTGATCTTTAATTAGCGTTCCACACTGTGCACCCAAGCATGCTGCAACAAAGTGTCTGACTTTCTGTTCGGGGAGGTTAAGTTGTTGGGCAACTATGCTGATCTGTGCACCTTGTGCAAAACAGGCTGCCATCCGCAAGATATCTTGGCGATCATGTTTGTTTTTGGGTTGTGGCCAGAATTGCAGATAAAAACTTGAGGCAAAGGTTGGACAGAGTTCCTCAAAATCCATAGAGGTCCAAAGTAAATGCCAAAGCCATTGTTGTAAGTCTTGCTGAGCTGCATCTGCAATCCAATGCAAATTATTCTGTGTGGCATAGGTATAGTTCAGGCTTGGGTCGGTTTGAAAGGAATGAAATTCAGGATGTTGCCACAGCCATTGATTGCGTGGGTCGGCAATGGCGAGTAGTCCTTGGTTATCAAACAGCTGAATCTTGCCATTCTTAGGATTTTGAATTTCTTGCAACACGTCTTTAATTTGTTTGCGATGAAAGATTGGCACATCTTCAGTTTCGATATTTTCTGATGCTTGATTTAAGCGTTCATCCAGATGAAGGCTCAGCCAGTGATGCAAGGAATGAAGATGGTTCAAGGGCAGAAATAGGGTGTCATCTTCGATGGCGCTATTTTTATCAGCATCATTGGCAATTTTCAGCACATTGATTTTATTGTTTTGCAGTAGGCTCTTGATATTGGGTGAGTCAAAAAATACTTGGTGAATCATGAGAATATCAAGTTGTGGCTCGGCAATATTGCTCCAATTGATTTGGACATGCTGCGGCACAGCCGTTTGAACTTGTTGTTTTAACTCATTCAAGGCTCTGAGACTGAGTCCAAAAATGGCAATATTGACGGCTTGATGAACACCCATGTTATGACTCATCTATGTATGTACTGAGCAATTCAGTAGGAGATTTAAAATGCGATACCATTAATGAAAATATTATTTTTTGTGACATGTATCAATTAAAAAGCGATAAGAGAATGTCTTTTCAGATGTGTGGTTAAATATCAGGCGCAAGCATAAATATTTGATATTCAATATAGAAAAACTGAGTGTTTAGTACATATTGAGAATTATATTGCGATTTTTTAGCGCAATTGGCTTAAAAAGCAATAAAATTGTCAGACAATGATATAGAATTTATGGGGCGAGATCAGTTAAAACAAAAAAGCGCAAACAGCATTGAATCAATGCGTATAACAAAGATAGCGAGGGGCTCATGAATCTCGAAGAGGCTGATAGTCTTTCTGAACAGATTGCAAAGTATATTAGTGAACAAATTATTAGTGGTGAGCTGGTTGAAGGCGAACGCATTCAAGAGTTGCGCATTGCCAAAGAATTAGATGTCAGTCGAGGCTCGGTTCGCGAAGCACTGTTGTTACTGGAGCGGACTTATTTAATTGAAATTTTTCCACGTCGTGGCGCGATCGTCTCTGAAATGTCAGCGCAACAGGTCAAAGCTCTATTTGATACCAATGTGATGGTACTCGGGCATATTGTGCAGCGGATTAGCGAAACCTGGCGAGTCAATGAGGCGGAGCAACTGCAAGCGTTATTGGATCAACTGGTCGAGTTTGTTCGTGCGGGCGATATCGAAAAATTTTACGATGCAATCTTTAAATATCTGGCAGACCAGCATGAAATGGTGGCGAATCCCTATTTGATGCAATTCTATAAAGAACTACTGCCATCGTTACGCCGTAGCTATTTTTTGACCTTAAATACTTCACGTCGAGAGCTACAAGAATCGTTTACCCTGTTTAAGTTAGTGATTGATGCTATTTTGATCCGAAAATCACAACAAGCTGCTTTATTTATGGAAGATTTTTGTCGACACTTGCGCAACCTTGTGTTGGAATCTCTGACACGTATGAAACAGATTGAATTGGCTTGGGCTAGACGCTCACGCCGCTAGTTAGGGCAGTATGCGTTTAAGCAGTTTAAAACTTTCAGGCTTTAAATCTTTCGCCGATAGTACAACATTACATTTTAAGGCCAACCGTACTGCAGTGGTTGGGCCGAACGGTTGTGGTAAATCAAATGTCATCGATGCAATTCGCTGGGTTATGGGCGAGTCCAACGCACGTCAATTGCGCGGTGGCAGTATGCAGGATGTCATTTTTACCGGAACAGCCAAACGCAAACCTGTCGGGGTTGCCAGTGTTGAACTTCGTTTTGACAATACCTATGGCAAATTAGGTGGTGCTTATAATGCTTATAGCGAGCTGGCTGTCCGTCGCCAAGTCACCCGTGAAGGTAAATCTGAATATTTCTTAAATGGCACACGTTGCCGTCGTCGTGATATCACTGATATTTTCTTGGGTACAGGTTTAGGGCCGCGCTCTTATGCGGTGATTGAGCAGGGCATGATTAACCGTCTGGTCGATGCCAAGCCTGAAGAAATGCGCGTGTTTATTGAAGAAGCGGCAGGAGTGTCTCGGTATCAGGCGCGTCGTCGTGAAACCTTGCAGCACTTAGAGCATACTGAGCAAAATCTGGCGCGTTTAGACGATATTGCTGCTGAACTAAAATCCCAACTGAGAAGCTTAAAGCGCCAGTCTGAAGCCGCAATTCAATATAAGACCTTAGAAGGGCAGATTCGAACTTTAAAAATTGAAATTCTTTCGTTCCAAGCCAATCAAAGTCAAAAGCTACAACAAGAATATACCGTTGAAATGACGGCATTGGGTGAAAACTTTAAGTTAGTTCGTTCAGAATCTCAAACAATTGAACACGATCTTGAAGCCACCAGTGCTTTATTCCAACGCTTAATTCAGCAGTCTTCACCCTTGCAGCATGAATGGCAACAGGCCGAGAAAAAACTGTCTGAATTAAAAATGACCTTGGAACAAAAACAGAGTTTATTCCAGCAAAACAGTACCAGCTTGCTGCAACTTGAACAGCAGAAAGTACAAACCAAAGATCGTCTGCAACTCTCTGAATTACAGGTTGAAACCTTAAGCACTCAATTTGATGAGCAAAATGAAAGCTTGCTTGCCTTAGAGCAGCAGACACAAACGGCTGAGCAAAATTTTACTGATGTTCAGGCACAGCACAAGCAAGCACAACAGCAATTTGAACAACTGAAAGCCCAAGTCGATCAGCAACAACAGAAAAAGTTGCAGATGGCAGCGCAAATTGAGCAGTTGGGTAAGAATGTTCTGCGGATTGAGCAGCAAAAGCAGACCTTGCAAACGCAAAGCACTCAGATTCGTGCTCAGGTTCAGGATGATGAACAGGCGCAGTTAGAACAATTACAGCAGCAACTGCAACAGGAAATAATTGCGTTAGAAACCGCGATTGAGCAATTACAGCAGGATGTTCAGACCCAGCAAGATCAACAACAGTTGCAGAAGGCTGATGTGCAGAGTCTGAAAACCGAGATTCAGGTTTTATTGTCTGAACAAAAGAACTTAACTCAGCTCGTCGCAAAGCAAAGTCTGAAGCATGATCAAAATGCAGTTCGATTGATGCAAAGCCTACGTTTAAGCACTCAAGCTAAAGCGCATGCAAACATTATTGAGAAGTTCTTGGCCAAGTGGCTGCAAGCGCATTTACTGGATGGTGAACAGTCATTTCAGGAAGGTGTGGCTCGACAGTTAAAGAATCCCTCTTGCGGAACTACAACCGTTCCTCATCCCTTTGATAAAGGGAGGAGTTTCCCTCTTTCTCAAAGAGGGGTTAGGGGAGATTTAAAATATCTATCAGATTGGATCGAAGCCCCACAATCTTCACTCTGGGCCAATGTAGCCGTTGCAGAGAATTTAGCGATTGCGTTGGAACGTCAAGCGGATCTCCAGCATACACAATCCATTTTAACGCTTGATGGTTATCATGTCGGCGCCGATTGGGTGATTGCGCTGCACTATGATGAAGACAGTCAAACTGCGCAGGGCATGCTCAGTCATCGAGTCCGTTTAGAAGAAATTGAACAGCAACTGGCACAGCAACAACCGCAGTTGCTTGATTTGGAACATCAGTTTTCTCAACAGCAGCAAACGTTGCAACAGAAGCAGCAGACTTTGCAGCAACAACAGCAGAGTTTGAAACAAAAGCAAAAAGAGTTACAACAGCTGGATGTGCAAATTGCCAAACTGCAAAGTACGGCACAGGCCTTTGTGTTGCAGCAACAGCAATTGGCAGATCAACTGAAACAACTTGATGCGCAGCTTGAAGAAGATGCCATGCAGCGTGATGATCTAGAAATTGATCTGCATGCATTAGCAATCAAATTAGAAGCTGTATTGCCGAATTATAAAACTTTGCAATTTCAGGTTGAAAACTTGAATGAACAGTTGGATGAGCAACAACAGCAGTTGAGTCAGCAACAGCAGCAACGTGAAGCTTTACGTCGTCAAACCTCGCAAGCCAATCAACAAATTGAATTGTTAGAGAAAGATATCTCGTTCCTGAAAACGCAATATCGTCAAATCATTGAACAAATCGAGCAGGCCAAGAAGTTTGTTGATCCGATTCAGCTTGAGCTACCAAACTTGGAATCGCAATTCCAACAGCAATTCCAGCAAACCGAAAAGCTGCAAAAAACCTGGAATGAATGGCAACTTGAACTCAATCAAGTGCAAGAGAAACAGCAGCAACTGACGGAACAACGCCATCTAGCCCAACAAAAAGATGAGCAGGTGCGCGAGCAGCTGGAACAAAAGCGCTTGGCTTGGCAGGCGGCGAAATCAGATCGTGAACATTATCTGGAACAGTTGAAAGAACTTAATGCGGAAGCTTTATCTGATCTGTCAATTGAAATTAAAGATCATCAGCAGAAACTGGAAAAAGCCCAGCAGCAATTCGAGAAAATCGGTGCAGTCAATTTGGCGGCTTCATTGGAATATGAGGAAGTGTCGCAACGTTTTGATGAGTTGAGTCATCAGATGCAGGATCTACAAATTACGGTTGATCAGCTCAAAGATGCGATGAAAAGCATTGATCAGGAAACCCGTAAACTGTTTATGACGACTTTTGATCAGGTCAATCAAGAGTTACAACTGCTATTTCCAAAGGTGTTTGGTGGTGGTGAAGCGACTCTAAGCCTTGAAGATGATTGGCAGTCTGGGGTCAAACTGATGGCGCGTCCACCCGGCAAGCGTAACAGTTCCTTGGCCTTGCTTTCAGGTGGTGAAAAGACCTTAACCGCTTTGGCTTTGGTGTTTGCAATCTTTAGATTGAACCCTGCACCGTTCTGCGTACTGGACGAAGTTGATGCGCCACTTGATGATGCCAATGTACAACGGTATTGTAATTTGGTAAAAGAGCTTTCTGAACAAGTGCAATTCATTTACATTACACATAATAAATTGGCGATGACAATGGCAACTGATTTACTTGGAGTCACCATGCCAGAGCCAGGTACATCAAAATTAGTGACTGTCGATTTAGAACAGGCAAAAGAATACGGGTTAGTTGCGGAGTCTTAGTATGGAAATGAATACAATAATAGGCATTGTTGCCGCCGTTGCGATTATGCTCGTTGGTTTAATCATGATTTTAAGAAAACCAAAACCAGTTGAGCCGTCATTAGAAGCAGAGTTACATATTAATCCTGAAAGTCAGCAACCTGTGATCCCACGTCACGTACGTGACCAGCTTTTACAAAATGAAGTAGTGACCACAACTGAGCGTGTTGAGCCAAGTTTAAATACTGAAGCAATTGTATCGGAGCATGTGGCAGAGCAAGCCGTTGATGCAACTAGTGTTGAAACCAAAACGACGGAAGTAGAAACTGCTAAAGCAGATGAGGCTGTTGAAGCTGTAGCAGAGCTGGAAGCGGCTCGAAAAGATGAGACAGTAGCAGCCGAAGCAGAAACAGCAATCGTCTCTGAAAATGTAGAAGCTACAGAGAAAGCAGAGGAAAGCAAAGCGGAAGCTGAGCTGAGCTTAAATCCAAATATTGAAACCGTCGCGATTGAAGAGTTTGATGGCGAAAGTAATATTCTGGATGTGCATTTACATGAACAGCAACGCTATGATGATGAAAGTGCTTTAGCAACTGCAGAGCAAATCATTGCCCTGAATGTTTATCCGAATCCACGCCGTGCCTTGTCAGGTGATAAAGCACTTAAAGTATTATTGAAATACGGTTTACGTTTCGGTGAAATGTCATGTTTCCATCGTTATGAAAATACCGATGAACCAAGTGCCTTGATGTTCTCAGTATTGCGTATGACGGATAATGGCCCAGCTGGTTTTGATCTGGAAACCTTATCTGGTGAGCAGGTGCAAGGTCTTGCATTCTTCTTGGCATTACCAAACAGCAAGGCGGTTACGGGTTATGACATGATGACCAGTATTGCGGGTTTAATTGCGCGTGAAGTCGATGGTAAGGTCTATGATGAAAATAATCTGGAATTTACGCCGCAGTTAAAAGAACATTGGCGTCATCACGTGATTGATTATCGTCCAAATCAAGCAACAGCTTAATGAATCTTTTATAATAAATTCAGTGAAAAGTTATAGGGCGGTTTTTCCGCCCTTTTATATGGTGAAATTTAAATGGAACACAACTCAGTCATTGAGCAAATGCGTCAGTTGATTCAACTGATTGCAAAACACAATCATGCTTACTATGTGATGGATCAACCCTCCATTTCTGATAGTGAATATGACCATTTATTTCATCAACTGAAAGCCTTAGAACAACAACATCCAGAATGTATTCAGGCGGATACACCGACCAATAAAGTCGGTGGTCAAGCGCTGTCAAAATTTGAAAGTGTGACTCATGCGGTGCCAATGCTGTCATTGGGCAATGTCTTTAATCAGGAAGATCTGTTTGCCTTTGCGCGCCGTATTGATGAACGTTTACCGAATCAAAAAGTCCAGTATGACGTTGAACTGAAACTCGATGGTTTAGCGATTTCACTGTGGTATGAAAATGGTGTCTTGGTTCGTGGTGTCACTCGTGGTGACGGTGAGACAGGCGAGGATATTACCCAGAATGTTAAAACCATTCGGAATTTGCCGAAAGTATTATCCAGTCAACATCAAGCGATTCCAGAGTTTCTGGAGGTTCGTGGTGAAGTATTGATGCCAAAGCAAGGCT
Organism: Acinetobacter sp. 102; assembly: GCF_037028485.1. NCBI lineage: Bacteria > Pseudomonadati > Pseudomonadota > Gammaproteobacteria > Moraxellales > Moraxellaceae > Acinetobacter > Acinetobacter sp. 102. The sequence continues at coordinate 79,787 of NZ_JAZEZK010000017.1, read as the reverse complement.
TTGAAAAGCTCAATGCTGATCAGGAAGCCAAAGGTGACAAGACCTTTGCCAATCCGCGTAACGCTGCAGCAGGAAGCTTGCGTCAGCTTGATCCAAATATTGCAGCTTCACGTCCATTGGCGTTCTATGCTTATGGAATTGCGCAGTGTGTACCGAATCATGGTCTTGAAACCATGCATGACAGTTTGCACTGGTTAACCCGATTTGGTTTTGAAATTGCAGAACGTCAATTTCTGTGTGCTTCGATTGAAGAAGTACAACAACGTTATGAACAGATTCAGCAAGAACGCCCAGACCTCAAGGTTGAAATTGACGGTATGGTGATTAAGGTGGACAGCCTTAAACAGCAACAACAGCTCGGCTTTCTGAGTCGTGAACCGCGTTGGGCAACGGCCTATAAATTCCCAGCTCAGGCTGCACTCACCAAAGTTGAAAATATTGATTGGCAAGTGGGGCGTACAGGCACACTAACACCTGTCGCGCGTTTAGCACCCGTCTTTGTTGGTGGGGTAACCGTATCAAATGTGACCTTGCATAATATTGGTGAAATCCATCGTTTAGATGTGCGTGTTGGCGATACTGTGAGTGTCTACCGTACCGGTGATGTGATTCCAAAAGTTGAGAAAGTTTGGGCTGAGTTCCGACCTGCCGATGCGGAGATGGTTCATCTTCCGACCAATTGTCCAGTTTGTGATTCACCCGTGGTGATGCCAGAAGGTGAGGCCTTAGCACGTTGTTCAGGTGGCCTGTATTGTGCAGCACAACGGATCGAAGCCATTCGTCACTTTGTTTCACGTAAAGCGCTGGATATTGAGGGCTTGGGTGATCGTTGGGTCGAGTCACTTTTGCATCTCGACTTGCTCAAAGATGTGGCTGATATTTATCATTTACACGAGCATCGTGACACCTTATTGACCATCGAAAAAATGGGTGAGAAATCAGTTCAGAACTTGATTGATGCGATTGAAGCGAGCAAGAAAACCACTTTGGCGCGTTTTATCTATGCCTTGGGGATTCGTGGTGTTGGTGAAACCACAGCACGTATGTTGGCCAATACCTTCCAGACGCTTGAAGCGTTGAAAGCTGCGGATATTGAAGCCCTCAAGAAAACCCCTGATGTCGGTGATATTACTGCAGAATGGATTGCCGACTTTTTCCAAGCACCGCATAACATCGAAGTGTTGGATCGTTTGATGGCAGCAGGCATTCATTGGGATGCACCGACTGCACCAACGCGTCAGCCTTTGAATGGTGAGAGTTGGGTGGTCACAGGTACATTGGAAAGTATGGGGCGTGACGAAGCAACGCAGAAACTTCAAGCCTTGGGTGCGCGTGTCAGTGGTAGTGTGTCTAGTAAAACCAAATGTGTGGTTGCTGGTGAGAAAGCAGGTAGTAAGCTGGATAAAGCGCAAAAACTTGAAATTCGAGTGTTGAATGAGCAAGAGTTTTTAGAGTTTTTGCAGCAGTATGAAGTCTGATTCTCTATCTAAATTTTGAGTCAACACGAACTGATAAAAAAGGCGGCATTTATGCCGCCTTTTTCTGATATTAAATATATTTTTTCACAATGCCATCATCCAGCAATTGCTGGAAATGCTCACAGACACTCTCACGCACATCGCGATATTCAATGCCGAGTTCTTTGACGCTACGTTGCGCATTAAAATAGATTGGATAACCCATATTTAATTTTACAAACTCACGTGAATGACCGAGGATTGGCGCCACAAAAGCAAAAGCGGTCTTTGGCACAGTAAAGTGTGGCAATGGGAATTTATAACCAAACTTTTGTGTGAGTGCTTTGCCCATATCCAATAAGCTGAGTGTGCCACCACAAATAATATAACGGCCTTGTGCTTTTGGATTCAGTGCTGCCGCCACATGTGCATCCGCAACATCACGTACATCGACAATACCATTCCACATCGGCGGTACACCAAATAAGGTGGTGCCATTACCAAACTGTTGTAATACTTCAATACTACCTGACTGGCTCGCATCGGTGAGGGAAGGCCCCATCACTAAGGCGGGATTAATACAGACTAAATCCCAACGACTTTGTTGTTCAGCCATTTCCCATGCTTTGCGCTCAGCAGCAACTTTTGAATAAGGGTAGGGCTGATGGGTTTCACTACTGGTATTGTTCCAATGGCTCTCATCAAATTCATTATTGGCGGTATTTTGAATCTCAACTGCATCGCCATAGGTTGAAGCAATGCTTGATGTCAGCACCACACGTTTGACCGATTCAGTGCGATTGACACTGTCTAATACGTTTTCTGTGCCTTTCACCGCAGGCTCAATAATGTCTTTGACTGCATCTTTATAATTGGTCACCACAAATGGAGATGCGGTATGAATCACGATTTCACAATCTTGCATTGCATCATCAAATGAACGCGGTTCAAGCAAATCTGCTTTAAAAAATTCAATCTTCCCAGAAGATTGATCTGCCAGATTATATAAATGCTGAATCTTATTTTTCTTTGATGGGTCACGCACTGTAGCATGAACCGTATAGCCTTGATTCAACAGACGTTCAATAATCCAGCCTGCAATATAACCCGTCGCGCCAGTGACCAAAATTGGTTTGCTTTTATCCATTGTGGTTTCCACATTATGTTTTTGTGATTGCTGTTATTTACCGAATTTTGCTTAAACAAACAACAGCTGAGCAGTCATTTTTTATGCTTTTTTGATCAAAACATCGGCGAAATAAGAAGCATTGCTAATCGTTACAAAAAATCAAACAAATGATTTTCAATGGAATTATCTCTTTTTAAAGTGATAAATGATATGCAAGGGCTTATTTTATTTAGATAAATTGGGCTAATTAGAACTGTAAATGCGTATGTTTCTCATTTTAATTTTATAAAAATCATAAACTTACACACTTTTATTTTTGCAATTCTATTGTAACTTGGCCATAATATTGTCATTCGATAGGAGTAAGTATTATGCGTGGCAATCCCGAAGTCATCGACTATTTAAATATGCTCATTGGCGGTGAATTGGCTGCTCGTGATCAATATTTAATTCATTCAAGAATGTACGAAGATTGGGGCCTGAGCAAAATCTACGAGCGTATTGACCATGAAATGCAAGAAGAAGCATCTCATGCGGATTCAATCATTCGTCGTGTGTTGTTCTTAGGTGCTCAACCGAACATGAATCGTGAAGATATTAATGTCGGCAACGATGTTGTTAGTTGCTTAAAAGCGGATTTGGCACTTGAATATCATGTACGTGAAAAACTTGCGACAGGTATCAAACTGTGTGAAGAAAAAGGCGACTTTATCAGCCGTGATATGTTGCGTCAGCAACTTTCTGACACAGAAGAAGATCATACCTATTGGTTAGAAAAGCAATTACGTTTAATTGAATTGATTGGTTTGCAGAACTATATTCAATCACAAATTTAATCGATTAGATTGAAATTGTGATGCATAAAAAGAGAACTTCAAATGGAGTTCTCTTTTTATTTTAGGGGGGATAAATTGTTTACTCTACTGTCAGACTAAGACTTAGAATTTTTTACTATAGTTCACGAATAAACGATCTTCGCCAAAGTCATTGCCATGTTTCACATCATAGTCAATGCGAATGTACTGTAGTGCAAAACCTTTGAGATAAGGCTGCTGAAAAGTATAGTTCACAATAATATTGGACTCGGTTTCATGATTTTTGTCACCATTGGCTGCCTTAAAATCATGACCATAGACATATTTCACCATCGCATTTAGCCCAGGCACATAGTCCTTAAAATCATAGCCATAGATCAGGTGATAAGACTTTTCATTTTTTTTGAAGAAGCCTGTGGCATTCCAGTTGATAAAATAGGTTTCAGGCAGGAAACCATCAGGTAACGGATAGGCAGACTCTCCGATAATCTGTTGATAGCCCAAACCAAAAGACTGATTATTCACTTTCAGCATTTCCAAGATTCCAATATTTTGCGCATCAATATCAAAGTTGCTACCGTCATTTTTGGCATTGAAATATTTAAACTTAGAATTCAGCGTGAAGTTGGCTTGTTTCCATGTATGGTCTAGCCCAAGGTAGTGTTTATTGTAGAGGTCTTCTAAATTACCAAAGTAGTATTCGGCCTTCAGCGATGGCGTGAGTTGATAACGCAGATCCAGATAATTCAAACCATCAGAATATTCAGTTTTGCCATTGGCAGTAAAAGAAAATTTCTTAAAATCTTCTTCATTACGCGGTGACACTTTGGTCACTCGGCCTATTTCGGCATAGAGCTGATCAGAAAGCTGTGACTTTAAATTAGTCCCCCAATATGATGCCAACAACTGGCGACTGGCATCCACCGCCGTCACAGGAAGATCCAGCCAGAGTTCACCGACACTGAGCAGTGTTTTGTCGTAACCCAGTTTGAGGGTCGCGCCATATTTTAAATAGTCAGATGCTTGTGATTGGGTTTGGGGATCAAAGGGCAACACCGTATCCGCCACATGCTTGTCTTTGCTTAAACGTACTGCATATTGCACCGAAGCATCCGCCCCGATGGTGATTGCTTTGTCTGCGATTTGTAGGGGAGTATCCTGCATATTTGATTTGTAGAATAAAGACGCTGCCTGTGACCAGCTACCGGTATCTTTCAGGCTTGGATTGTCATAGTCACGATTAATATAGGCATTTTTAAGTGTGAATTTCCATTGATCTTGAGTTGGCTGAGCTGTCTCCGCAGCCAAAGCAACCGAGCTAGACCAGCTACCCATTGCCAATAGGGTTGCAACCGTTAAACGCGTAGGGGAAAAGCGCTGTAATAATTTCATAGTCCATATCCGAAGTCAGTGCGCCAGTCCTCGGCGCACATGGTTTTATTGCTGAGTCAGTGAAGATTGTGGGTTAAAGCTCGTCGCAGGTTGAGCCGCTACCGAGACTTTTAAATTCACCAAGAAGATGGCGAGAGCCGCAATAATGCCGGGAATCGCGATGGCGAGAAAATTCATTTGATGAGGCAATTCAAAGGTCAGCAGAGCACCAGTTAGGACAGGGCCGATGATGGCACCGATTCGGCCAATACCCGAAGCCCATCCCATCCCAGTTGAACGTACTGCGGTTGGGTAGAATTGCGCCACAAAGGTATAGAGCAGAATCTGTGAGCCAATCGTAGCTGCGCCTGCGATTGCAATCAGGCTGTATAAAATAAATTGTGGGCTATTAAAACCAAGTAAGATCAGGGCAGCCGCGCCGATCACAAACATGCTGGTAATCACGGGTTTTAAGTGGAATTTATCCGCTAATGCACCACCGCCAATCGCGCCAACCATACCTCCAATATTCAGTGCAAACAGGAACAGCATACTGGCACCTAAAGAATAACCCGCCTGTAACATCAGTTTTGGTAACCAACTACCTAATGCATAGACCATCAACAGACACATAAAGAAGGCTACCCAAAACATAAAGGTGCTGAAACTACGACCTTGTTGGAATAGGGCGCGAACGGGCGCATCAGTCGTGGTAGTTTCATTTAGAACCAGTTCAGAATGATTGCTTAATTCAGTTTCGGGTGCGATTTTACTGACAATCATTTTGGCTTGATCGTGATGATTCGATTTCACTAAGAAAGCCAGTGATTCAGGCAGAAATTTCCAGATCACAGGCAACAGTAACAGCGGAATGCCCGCAATTAAAAACATGATCTGCCAACCCATATCTTTGACTAACCATGCACCCAGTAAGGCAGAACTCATCCCGCCTATGGCATAGCCACTAAACATCAGTGCGACTAAGGTACTGCGGATTTTTTTCGGCGCATATTCAGTCATCAGAGCCACGACATTCGGCATTACACCACCAATGCCAAGCCCTGCGATAAATCGTAAAATGGCAAATTCAGTGGGGCTTTTCGCAAAAGCACCCAAGAAGGTAAAGCCACTAAATAAAGTGACACAGATCATAATGGTTTTTTTACGCCCCAGTTTGTCTGAAAGCGTGCCAAAAATCATGGCACCAAACATCATCCCGAACAAAGCTGCGCTGGCAAGCAATCCCGCTTGCACTGCAGTCAGTGACCATTGCTGCATCAACAAGGGTAGAGCTACCCCGTAAATCACCAGATCATAACCGTCAAAAATAATAATGATGAGACACCAGATTAATACTTTCCAGTGGAATGCCGTAAAACGGGCTTTATCAATAATGTCATTAATATTGACCTTATGTGTATCCATTGCTTCACCTCCAATTTGTGAAGTACCGAGTTATTTTTTATTAAGCTATTTTGTTATTGGGTGAGAGTCAAAAACCTAATTGATATATCTTTATGTCTTTAAGGTATTGTGACTTTATTTGATTAATATATTGAAATTTATGAATTTATTGTTTTTGTTTTAATTTATTTTTAAATATGGGTGAAATATTAAATGGTGAGAATTTTAACTATTTTATGATGTTTAAATCTCATTTTTGCAATTGAAAAATCACTAAATAAACTTATAGCGTGATTAAAATAAGTCAGATTATTTTATTTTACCTATTGGTTAAAATAATAAAAATAATGATGAGCATTTAATTAAGTTGAATGAGGGGGAGACTTTAAAGTGAGATTTTTAAAATTGCCTTACTGAATTTTGATTGCTTAGCTTTAGTGGGCAAAGCAGTCTGTTATTCGAGAGTAAGGCGGAGAGTCGAGGGAGTTGTTCTCTTTTTTCTTATGCAGATTGTGTTGGCTTACGCTGGGTGAGAATGAAATGAGCAATCACCCCAATACAAATGCCCCAAAACACTGAGCTTAATCCTAAAAAATGCATCCCTGAAGCTGTGGCAAGAAAGGTAATCAGTGCGGCATCGCGCTGTTGGTCATTTTTCATAGCAACGGCAATATTGGTGGAAATTGCACCCAACAAAGCCAAGCCTGCTAACGCAGCAACCAATTCTTTCGGCAGTAAGCTAAACAGCATCACAATACTGCCCGCAAACAGCCCACCGAGAATATAGAAAATTCCATTGGCAATCCCTGCGATATAGCGTTTTTCTTTCAGTTCATGCGCATCTTTACCCATACATAATGCTGCTGTAATGGAAGCGAGTACAATGGTAATACCGCCAACACAAGCCACGGCTAAAGAGGCAATACTGGTTGCAGCAATAATTGGTTTGGCAGGCGTGTCATAGCCACTCAGTTTCATAATCGCCATACCCGGTAAAAATTGACCTGTTAGACTCACCAAAATCAAGGGCAGTGCCAGATTCAAGGTCGAACCCCATGTCCATTCAGGGCTGATCCATTGTGGAATGGCAAGGTTAAAACTGATTTCAACAGGATTCATTTTACCCAGAACCAAGCTCAAAAAAATTCCAGCAGCCAATACCCAAATCATGGTGTAGCGAGGCATCAGCCGTTTAGCGATCAGAAACACAATCAACATGCTAAACACAATCAGTGGCATGCTATCTGTGGCTGTAAACAGATTAATGCCAAATTGGAACAAGATGCCTGCCATCATACCTGCGGCAACATCTTGAGGAATCCATTTCAGTAGTTTGTCAAAACAGCCTGTAATCCCGATCAGAAAAATCACAATCGCAGAAGTGATATAAGCGGCGACTGCTTCATTTAGCGAAATATCAGGAAATAGCGTGACCAATAACGCCGTTCCTGGGGCAGACCACGCGGTAATGACGGGGGTTTTATATTTAATGGAGAGATAAATCCCTGCAACTGCCGCACCTATTGAAATGCCCCAAATCCATGACACCATCATCTCTGTTGAGACATGGGCACGTTGTGCCGCCTGAAAGAAAATAATCAGTGGCCCTGAATAGGAAATCAGCACCGCAAGAAAACCCGCAATCGTGGCCGAAATTGACCAATCTTGTTTTAATGTTTTGAATAAAGTTGTCATTGGGTGATGGCCTCCATGCACATCCTGTACTTTATCTGAAATGCAAAAGATCAGGGCTAACCCTGATCTCCACCTCCAACTGGGATGACGCTGCCTGTGATATAGGAGGCATCATCGGATGCAATAAAGACAATCGCTTTGACCTGTTCCTCAATACTGCCATAACGTCCCATGAAGGTGCGATCTATGGTTTGATCCACCACTTGTTGCATCCAGTCTTTTTCATTTTGACTGAGTGGGTTGCTATTACGCGGCACTTTACGTGGTGGGGCTTCGGTTCCGCCTGTGGCAATGGCATTGACGCGAATTCCATCTTTGGCATGTTCAAAGGCCAGCGATGCCGTCAGTGCATTAACGCCACCTTTGGCTGCAGAGTAGGGAATACGGTTAATTCCGCGAGTCGCAATCGATGAAACATTGACGATCACGCCTGCCTGTTGTTGAATCATTGCAGGCAAGACGGCTCGACAGCACCATAAAGTTGGAAACAAAGAGCGATTCACTTCCTTGATAATTTCCTGTTCAGAAAATTCCTGAAAAGGTTTCATCCAGATTGCACCACCGACATTGTTGATCAGCACATCAACTCGGCCAAACTGTTCAATGGTTTTGGCAACCATACTTTGCGCACCTGCAAAGCTTTCCAGATCGGCTTGAATGGTCATGGCATCAGCCCCTAAGGCTTTGACTTCGGCTAGTACCTCTTGCACATAATCGGAAAGATCAGCCAGAACCAGTTGCGCACCTTCTGCCGCCAGTCGTAGTGCAACACCACGACCAATGCCCTGAGCACTGCCTGTGACAATTACCACTTTATGCTTAAATCTTTGAGTTTGAGACATGGCTTGGTTTTCCTGTAGCTATTAATTCGCAGAGAACTTTTCGAACAGGAAATTGGCTGGTTTGATCTGTTCAGCATCTAACCAGCCACGAACGGCTTCGACCATCGGTACGGGGCCACACAGATAAACATCAACATCGCCACTGTTTAGCCATTCAGATTCGATATGTCCTGTGACATAGCCTTTACGTGCATGCTGACTGTCAGGATGTGCAACGACTGTTCGATATTCAAACCAAGGGAATTTCGCCTGTAATTCGGCTAATTTTTCCAAAGCCACCAGATCAAAATCGTTGGTCACGCCAAACACTAAACGTACAGGTTGGGTTGAACCTTTTTCTTCCAGTACCTGCAGCATGGACATAAAAGGAGCAATGCCTGTTCCACCTGCCAGCATCAGCACAGGACGAGTGACATTACGCAGATAGAAACTGCCGAATGGTCCGGTAAAGCTCATCTTGTCGCCTGCCTGCGCAGCCTTGCTTAAGAAATCGCTCATTTTGCCATTTGGAACATTACGCACAACAAAGCCAGTGAGGCGGTTGCCCGGCTTTGAGCTAAATGAATATGAACGGGTTTCGCCTGTTTCAGGAATAGCGACATTGACATACTGCCCTGCAAGGAAATGAATATCGGGTTGACCTTCATCCAGTTGAATATCAAAAGTGATGGTTGAGTCAGAAAGATTTTCGACCCGAGCCAATGTGCCTTGGAAAGAATGAATTTCGGTTTTACAGACATCTGATGACGCCTGAATTTGGAATACAGCATCTGAGCTTGGACGACATTGGCACGCCAAAATATAACCTTGCTCTGCTTCTTCTGGGGTAAGGGCATCTTCGATATAGCTTTCTTCTGGCATGTCATAACTGCCAGATTCGCAGAATGCACGGCAAGTACCACAGGCACCATCACGACAGTCCAACGGGATATTAATTTTGGGGCTTAGGAAGTTAAAGAGGATCATTGCGGAGTAGTTTCAGCAAATCGAGGTATAAATTACTATGCCGATGATTGAAGCGATACTCCGTTTCTTTAAGATGTAGATAAAACATCTTTTTGTCAATCCCATTAAACTTAATAAGCCTTTTCTTAGCATAGCCCCAGAATGATTCTATACCGTTGATATGACGCTCTCCACAGGCAAATTCATTGTCACCATGATTTACTCTTAAGTGCTTATCAAAGCCAATATCTACTAAACCATCATATCCCCGCCATCCATCTGTATTAATGACTGAATCAAGTTCTATATGCCCACGGATAATGCCTTGTAGCGTAGCTTTGGAGCAATCTGGTACAATTTCTGTGTATACATTTCCATCTCGTTTAAGCAAACCAAATACAATGGTCTTTCCTGACGCCCCACGACCTCGTTTACCACGAACACGACGAGCACCAAAGTAAGATTCATCCAATTCAACGATACCATTGAAGGGAGATATTTCTTCACATTGGATAGCAATCTTTTTACGCAATTTGATATAAATTGTATTGATAGAACGTACAGAAATATTGGTGAGTTTAGCGGTATCTGAAGCAGTAAAATCCATGGCAAAAAAGCGAATGATCTGCCTGAATTTTGCTTCTGTGATTCTTGAACGGGAATAGTATCTATTTTTTGCTTTCATATAAGGAAGTTACCATACTTTTTAATATGCTTAACTTCCTAAGCCCCTAATTTTTTGACGATAAGCTGCATCAGACAGGGTTTCGCCTTGAGTAACACTGATAAAACGTGTCACACCATCTTCAAATTGAAGTGCTACATTGTGGTTTGACATGAGACGTATCCTACAAAATAATTTAAATTTGGGGCCCCAACCAACAGTCCATTTGGCTGAGGTGACCTATTTTTTACAGGTGGTAGATATCAATCACTTGATTAATATAGTCATTTTTAAGCACCACATATTTGCTCAGGATTTTCGGTTCATCACCCGAACAATCAATCACATAACGTGACATGCCAAAGTAGCTATAGGTGGTTTTGTAGCGGAAGCTCAAGGTATTCCAGTTGAAGCGAACCGTGAGTTTATCGCCGTCGCGTTCAATCACTTCAATATTGGCAATATTGTGGCAAGTACGGGTATCAGGCATGGTGGCAGAAGAGCGTTCGGTTTTGATTCGGAACACACGATCTTCTAAACCTTGGCGATCTGGATAATAAATCAGGGAAATTTCAGACTGTGGATCTTCGGTGAGCTGATCATTGTCATCCCACGCTGGCATCCAAAAACTGGCTTCAGGCGCATAGCAACTCAGCCAATCATCCCATTGTTCATCATCTAAAAAGCGTGCTTCGCGATAGAGGAATTGGGCAATATTTTCCAAGCTGCTTTTATCTTGAATACTCATGCGTTTTCTCCTTGAGCAGCAATTTGCTTCTCAGCGACAATGGCGTGTTTCATGGTATGCAACCAGTACTGATGTTGTGCCAGATAGAGGCCTTCATCTTCGGTTTTAATTCCGCTTAACATCGGTTTAAGCCCAATTTCATTGGCTGCATCATCAGGGCCATAAATCCAGTGTTTTGAACCACGGCACATGTCATTCCATTCCAGCGCGATACCTGCATAACCAGCCTGACAAGCACGGAATTCTTCTAGGTCATCGGGTGTCGCCATACCAGAGGCATTGAAGAAGTCTTCGTATTGACGAATACGACGCGCACGTGCCTCTGGGGCTTCCCCTTTCGGTGCAATACAGTAAATCGTGACTTCAGTGCGATCGACTGAGATAGGACGTAACACCCGAATTTGTGAACCGAACTGATCCATTAAATAGACGTTTGGATAGAGACAGAGATTGCGCGAACGTTCGATCATCCATTTCGACATGGCTGCACCATATTTCTCGGTATATTCATCTGCTTTCGGGAAGTTTGGACGATCTTCTGGATTGGCCCATTGTGTCCATAGCAACATATGACCATTTTCAAAACCATAAGAACCACCACCTTGCTTGCCCCAAGACCCAGCGCTCATGGCACGAATATTATCGGCAGCTTGTGTTTCTTTGCGATGTTGTGTGGTTGCGGCATAGTTCCAGTGCACCGCTGAAACGTGATAACCATCAGCCCCATTTTCAGCCGTGAGTTTCCAGTTCCCTTCATAGGTATAAGAGGAGGTGCCGCGCAGAACTTCTAAACCATGCTCGGATTGATCAACAATCATGTCGATAATTTTGCTGGTTTCACCCAAAAATTCTTCAAGCGACGGTACATCTGGATTGAGGCTGCCAAACAAGAAACCTTTGTAGTTCTCAAACCGTGCGACTTTTTTCAGATCATGCGAACCGTCTTGGTTAAAGCAATCTGAATAACCTGCTTCACTTGGGTCTTTAACTTTGAGGAGTTTGCCTGAGTTGTTAAAGGTCCAACCATGGAAAGGGCAAGTGTAAGTGGCTTTGTTACCGCGTTTATGACGACAAAGTTGGGCACCACGATGTGAACAAGCATTGATCATGGCATTCAGCTCGCCGTTACGGTTGCGCGCGATGATGACTGGTTGACGACCAATATGTGTGGTGTAGAAATCGTTGTTATTGGGGATTTGGCTTTCGTGCGCAAGATACACCCAATTGCCTTCGAAAATGTATTTCATTTCGAGATCAAATAGGGCTTGATCGGTAAATACTGAGCGATGCAGTTTAAATTCACCCGTGTCGATATTATCGACCAGTAATTCATCAATGCGGTCAAGATGGCTGGTATTGATTACAGGAATACGTGGCATGTCCGTTCTCCGACTTTCCAAAACTGTGGAAGTCATCGAGTTGCGCTAAAAGCGTCTCGATATCCTAATAAGTTGAATGTGGCGAGTGTTGTGGCTTGAACCGATAAGGATGAATGTGGGCAGCTGGAATCTAGCGGAAGCGATTCATAACTTCATCGGTTTATCTCTTGTCTATACCTTAAAAGAATGAGTAAACTCTGTCTAAGACCGAATTTATATTTTTATATATCTTAAAGGTATGGAAACCTCATGGAATTACGTCATTTACGGTATTTTGTTGCAGTTGTTGAAGAACAGAGCTTCACCAAGGCCGCAGAAAAACTATTTATTGCTCAACCCCCTTTGAGTCGACAGATTCAAAACTTGGAAAGTGAGTTGGGTATTCAACTGTTTGAGCGGGGTAGTCGACCTCTACAAACCACACCTGCGGGACATTTCTTTTATCAGCACGCGATTAAACTTTTGTCTAATGCTGAAGAAATTAAAAGTATGGCAAAACGGATTGGGCTGATTGAACGCAGTGTCACCATCGGTTTTGTCGGGTCGCTGCTTTATGGTCTTTTGCCACGGATCATCTATTTATTCAGACAACAGCAGCCACATCTCAATATTCAACTGGTTGAAATGAGCACCACAGAACAACTGCAAGCTTTAAAGGAAGGACGCATTGATGTGGGCTTTGGACGCTTGAGGATTAGTGATCCTGCGGTCAGACGGATTTTATTGCGGAAGGAGCGATTGGTTGTGGCGGCGCATACCAGTCATCCCATTGCACAGCGGACGGAAGGGGTTTATCTGGCAGATCTAATTGATGAAAAGATGTTTATGTATCCCACTTCGCCGAAGCCTAATTTTTCGACGCAGCTTTTGAATATCTTTGCCGAGCATAGCCTCGTGCCAAAAAATATGCATGAAGTACGGGAAATTCAACTGGCCTTAGGGTTGGTAGCCGCAGGTGAAGGCTTGTGTGTGATTCCTGCCAGTGCCGATACCATTCGCTTTCCTCATTTGAACTATATTCCGATTTTAGACAATGGCGCCGTCAGCCCAATTTTTCTGACTGCACGGGCAATGGATCGCAGTGAAGACCTACAGCTGTTATTTGATTGTGTTTATCAGGTCTATGATCTGGAAGGTATTCCGTATCAACGTACCGTGTTTACACTGGATCAGAACCCGATTGATGATTCCAATGGCATTGATTATTAAACATGTATAAAAATGCCTAGACTTCAAACAGCTAGGCAGATGATCACTCGATAACTTGACTCAGAATCTTCAAAGCGATTATTTGCTTTGTAAGGTTTTTAAATCTTTCAACACTTGATCGGCATGAGTTTGAGTATTCACGCTGGTGTAGTGATACATCACCGCGCCTTGAGGATTAATCAAAAAACTCTCACGTTTGGCAATTTTAGTAATACCCAAGTTTCGTACGATGCCAAATTTAGTGGCTAGTTCACCCTGATCATCTGCAAGAATTGGGAACGGTAGGCCAAGTTTTTCTGAGAATTTTTGATGTGATGCAACATCATCCAGACTGACACCCAGTACCACAGCATTTGATTTGGTAAATTGTGGATACAGTGATTTAAATTGATTAGCTTCTTGGGTACAGCCTGCAGTGTTGTCTTTAGGATAGAAATAAAGTACCACCCATTTGCCTTTATATTGATTTAAGGTATGCCATTTGCCAGTTTGATCTTGCAGTTTAAAGTCTGGTGCAGATTGCCCAACCCATTCTTTTTGAGCGGTATCTTGCTTTGAAAATAAGGTACTTTGTGCGCTACTAAGTGTTGGTGAGCTGAGTAAAAAAAGTGAACTACATAAAACGAGAACTTTGGACTTTATCGTATTCATCATGTTGATCTCAAAGTGTAATAGCAGCTACTTTAGCAAATTTAGAGATTGGATGGGGTAGAAAATTCTTTACAGGGTTTTGCTCTGCTTTATATATTTCAATTGAATAGCGATTTAGAAAAAGAAAAGGAAAATCAATGGATGTTGGTGCAGTTCTGATTAAATTAAAAGCAAATAGGCAGGCTGAGGTCGAGGCTTGGCAGCGAGAAATTCAACAACGCAAAGTAGAAGCCATTCAAACACTTCAAGCAGAAGGGGTAACCGTTGAATCTTGGTTTCAACTTGAATTGAATGGCGATCATTATTTGCTCGCCTATATGCGTGCCAAAGATATTGCTCATGCTCAGCAGGTGGCGAGAAATAGTTGCTTGGATATTGATCAAGTTCATCGACAGTTCAAGCAACATTGGGAGCAAGTGATTCCAGCGCATCTTTTGGTAGATTTGGAAAATAATGAGGAGTGTTAATCAGGGTATACTGCGTTGATGTTTTTGGAAATGAGCAAGCACGTGACCTATAAGATTCTACTTATCACAGGATGGGGCGGTGGTGCCGAATTATTAAAACCTTTACATGAGGCTTTAGAACAAAAGGGACATAGCGTTGAGCGGCTTAATATCTTTAATGCGCTGGATGATGAGATATTGCAACAGCATGTCGAACTTGCAGTGAAGTTTGATGTGATTATTGGATGGTCGCTTGGTGGACAACTGGCAACCTTACTGGTCGATCAAATTCAACAACAATATGCTGAACCGAAAGTTTTAATCACTTTAGCGTCGAATCCATGTTTTGTGGTTAAAGCAGATTGGACAACTGCGATGCCTGTTGAAACCTTTATCCAGTTTAAACAATCATTTGAACAGGATGCAATTACCACGCTAAAACGGTTTGGTTTATTGGTGTGTCAGGGTGCAAGTTCGGCAAAGAAAGATTTCGTAGCTATGCAGAAATTGATTCGTCCACAACCGATTGCATTGCTTAGAGATGGGTTACAGTTGCTGGAGCAATTAAACTTGGTTGAGTTGTATAAAAATTATCAGGGTAGGCAGTTGCATGTCTTTGCTGAGTATGATGCTTTAGTTCCTTACCAAATTGTGCAAAAAACTGAAGATTTAGCTGCAAAGAATCTATCTGTTGTTTCGATCGATGGAGCTTCACATGGTTTTCCATGTTTTATGGTTGAGCAGACTGTGCAAATAATTGAAGATTTTATTCAACAGACGGTTTAATCTTGCTTGAATTGAAAGTTCTCGCAATATATTTTAGATTTTGACACGTTTAAGATGTTCACAAGTTCTTCTGTATGAATTTTCCAAAAAATTGATACTCGGTAAGGTCATCCACAACCTGCGTGGTTATCGTAAAAGTGATGAATATGGATGAGTAGATATACTTGGATGGGATCAAGAAGTGAACAGGTTTTGTGGATGACGAATGGTTTTGCCTACTTTTCCCGAAAGAAAAGTAGGTCCAGCTGAAGGCTTATCCTGAAATTGGATGAGTACTCGGAATGACACTGTACAGCACATCATTAAATATTGAATTTACAGAGGTAAAGGATGACAGACCCATTTGATTTAGAACATATATGGCATCCCTATACTTCGATGTTAAATCCACTGCCAACCTTTAAAGTCAAACGTGCTTATGGCGCAACCATCGAACTGGAAGATGGTCGAGCTTTGGTTGATGGCATGTCGTCATGGTGGTGTGCGATTCATGGCTATAACCATCCTGAACTCAACCAAGCGGTTACAGATCAATTGCAGAACATGGCGCATATCATGTTTGGCGGTCTGACCCATGAACCTGCAATTGAATTAGGCAAATTATTATTAAAAATCACGCCGCCGAATTTAGATAAGATTTTCTACGCAGACTCAGGTTCGGTTGCCGTAGAAGTAGCGTTAAAAATGGCAGTTCAATATTGGGCTGCATTAAACAAACCAGAAAAAACCAATTTTATTACCACCCGTTCTGGCTATCATGGCGATACCTGGAATGCGATGTCTGTCTGTGACCCAGTCACGGGGATGCATCAAATTTTTGGTACAAGTTTACCGAATCGAATTTTTGTACCCGCGCCACAAAGCCGTTTTGATGGCGAATGGAATCCGCAAGATATTCAGCAACTCAAACAGCAGATTGAACAGCATCATCACAGTATTGCTGCATTGATTATCGAGCCAATTGTTCAGGGTGCAGGTGGGATGCGTTTTTATCATCCTGAATATTTACGTCAAGCCAAAGCATTGTGTGAGGAATACAATTTATTGCTGATCTTTGATGAGATTGCCACGGGTTTTGGACGTACAGGCAAAATGTTTGCATGGGAACACGCGCAGGTCGAACCCGATATCATGTGTATTGGTAAGGGCTTAACAGGTGGTTATATGACATTGTCTGCGACCTTAACCACCAAGCAAGTGGCTGAAAGCATTAGTCGTGGTGAAGCAGGCGTGTTTATGCATGGCCCAACCTTTATGGCGAATCCACTGGCCTGTGCGGTTGCATTAAGAAGTACACAACTGCTGGTGGAACAGGATTGGCAAGCCAATATTCAACGAATTGAACAGATTCTGGCTGAACAGTTAACGGATTTAGCACAGCTCGATCATGTTGCTGATGTACGGGTTTTAGGGGCGATTGGCGTGGTTGAGTTAACCACCAATGTCGACATGAAAACCTTACAGCAACAGTTTGTTGAACGGGGGATTTGGGTACGACCATTTGGAAAATTGGTCTACGTGATGCCGCCGTATGTGATTAGCGATGATGAACTCCATTATTTATTAGCACAGATGAGTGAAGTGGTAAAAAATATGCAAGGAGTAAATGCCAATGTCCTTGCTTGATCATTATGCCGAGCAGCTTGACTTACTTAAGCAACAGGGTAATTTCCGTAAATTCACTGCAAATGAGCAATCTGGACGATGGATCACGATTCAAGATCGAGCCATGTTGAATCTCGCATCCAATGATTATTTAGGTTTGGCCGCTGATTTAACTTTAAGAGAAGAATTTCTTGATACGTTGAAAATCGAACGAGCGCTCTTTAGTTCATCTTCTTCACGCTTGCTGACGGGTAATTTTGCAGAATATGAACAATTTGAAAATAGCCTAAGCAAAGCCTTTGGTCGTGCTGCCTTACTCTTTAATAGTGGCTACCACATGAATATCGGTATTTTGCCTGCTTTATGTGATAGCAAAACCGTGATTCTGGCCGATAAACTGGTACATGCCAGTATGATTGATGGCATTCGACTTTCGACTGCTCAATATGTACGTTATCGCCATAATGATTTGCAGCATCTGGAACAGTTATTGCAAAAGTATCATCAAGATGAGCAAGTTGAACGCATTCTTGTGGTGACCGAAAGTATTTTTAGTATGGATGGGGACGAGACGGATTTAGCTGCATTGGCGCAGTTAAAGCAACGCTTTGCCAAAACCATGTTGTATGTCGATGAAGCCCATGCGATCGGCGTCAGGGGTGAGCAAGGTCTGGGTTGTGCTGAACAATATGGGGTGTTGGATCAGATTGATTTCTTGGTGGGTACCTTTGGTAAAGCAATTGCCTCGGTAGGCGGCTATATCATTTGTGATTCAATCATTCGTGATTATCTGATCAATAAAATGCGCCCATTGATTTTTAGTACCGCTTTACCACCGATTTCGATAGCATGGTCAGATTTTATTTTTAATAAAGTGCTGAGCATGCAGCAACAGCGTCAGCATCTGGCTAAGATCAGTCAATATTTACAACAGGCTGTGATTGCAAAAGGTTTCTCGAGCCCATCTAGCAGTCATATCATTCCGATTATCTTGGGTGAAAGCCAAGCTGCGATTGAAAAAGCACGCTATGTACAACAACAAGGTTTTTATGCCATGCCAGTACGCCCACCAACAGTGCCACAGAATAGTTCACGCCTGCGTATTTCATTAACTTCTTTGGTGCAAAAAAATGAATTGGAACAATTGGTGGAGTGTTTGTGAGCATCAATAAAGCACTGGTGGCCCAACGTTTTGCCAAAGCAGGGCAAAGCTATGTCGAGCATGCTGTGGTACAGAAACAGATTAGTGCGCAGTTATTTGAATACCTTAAAGAGTATTGTCCGCAAAACTTGGATTCAGTCCTAGAGATTGGCTGTGGTTCAGGCAATCTCACCTATTTATGTGAGTCTTATTTTCAGGTTGAGCAACTGTTCTTAAATGATTTATATGCAGATGTCGATCAGCATTTTTCAAATTTTAAATCCCCTCTAAATCTCCCCTTTGTTAAGGGGAGACCTAAGGTTGATTGGTTGATCGGTGATATTGAGCAACTGATGTTACCGCAATGTTTGGATGCAGTGATTTCCAGTTCAGCATTACAGTGGATGATTGACCTACCTGCTTTATTGCAGCGAATTTATGCGGCATTAAAACCCAATGCATTTTTCGGTTTTTCTACTTTTGGGCCTGACAATTTGACTGAAATTAAGCAGTTAACAGGACAAGGTTTAACTTATGTTGACTTAGAATCTTTAAAGCGACAGCTTGAACAGCAAGGCTTTGAAATTCTATTGATACATCAAGATCATAAGCAGGTTTATTTTGATCATCCAAAATCTGTATTGCAGCATTTAAAAGCCACAGGCGTGACCGCAACAGCTCAATCACATCGTTGGACCAAGCAATCCTTGCAGCAGTTTTATTTAGATTATCAACAGTTTTATGATGAGCAGGGGTTTCGTCTGACTTATCATCCGATTTATGTGATTGCACGGAGAACAGCATGAGTGCAGCAATTTATTTTGTCAGTGGTATCGATACTGAAATTGGTAAAACTTATGCCACTGGTTATCTCGCCAAACTTTGGACCGAACAGGGACAGCGTGTCATTACCCAAAAATTAGTACAAACGGGGAATGTAGATATCTCCGAAGATATCGAAAAACATCGTGAAATTATGGGCAGTGGTTGGTTTCAGGAAGATCATGAAAAGCTGACTATGCCTGAAATTTTTACTTATCCGGCCTCGCCGCATTTAGCTACACGTTTGGATGGACGTGATCTGAATTTTGCCAAGATCGAAGCTGCAACCAAAGAGTTGGCTCAGCGGTTTGAGGTGGTGTTGTTAGAAGGTGCTGGTGGTTTGATGGTGCCTTTAACTACAGAGTTGTTGACGATTGATTATATCGTTCAGCATCAATTTCCTGTGATTTTAGTGACTTCTGGGCGTTTAGGAAGTATTAATCATACTTTGTTGAGTTTAGAGGCTTTAAAGCAGCGTGGTTTGAGTTTGCATGCTTTGGTGTATAACTTAAGGGATGAGTCGAAAGATCCACTTATTTCGAAAGATACCGCAGATTATTTAAAAGCTTATTTGGCAAAGCATTTTCCAGAAGCAGAATGGGTTGAGTTGGAAAAATTCTAATTTAATTCATTAAATTTAGAATCTTATTCAATAGGGTGAACCACAGCGTCTTCCCGAGTTTTCTCAAATGAATACCACATTATCTTACTTTTCAGGGATGAAAAGTAACAAAAATCCTTTGTAGGGCTGACGGTATATCCTTATACCGCAGCCCTACGGGCGGCATCCATGCCGCCGTCACGATAGCTAATAGATTTTGGAAGCCATTTAATTAATAAATTTAAGGTGACTAACAATGAATAAAAAGAATTTTATTTTTATAACCCTCTGCCTGTCAGGTCTAATCTCGACTACTCATGCTGCTGTACCTCCAGATAAAACCATTATCAGTTGGATCACTAACTTACAAGATTCAAATGCCAATCCACCCCAAGCCATTCAGATCGATTCTACCGAAGCAGTAAAACTGATCTCAGGAGAAGAAGCCTATTTATCGGGTGTGAGTTTTGAAAATGCAGGACGTAATTTTTGGGCTGGCTATGTGTTAACCCGTCCAAAATTAAAGCAGGCGCGAATCCTAAAAGAGTTTGGTGGTCAATCGAATAGCTTTAAAGTGCATTCAACCGTTTATAAAGGTAAACCGATTCAACTGATCGAAATTGAAAGTGCAGGTTCAGGACAGGGGACGGTCGAGTCGAGTAAAAGTTTGGTTTATTTCACTCAGTGGACCAGCAAACTGATTGCAGAAGTAGAGGAATCTTCTTATGACGGTCGCTATGATGAAAAAATGGGGGCAGAAGACTGTCGTACTGGCCGAGATAATTCGGGCTATTTAAATGTGATGCCTTATTCTCCTTATGTCATTCGAACCACCGTGACAGGGGATGCCTGTAATAACAAACCACAAGGTTATAAGGTGAGCAGTAAGCTTATTCCTGTTGTCATCAATGAAATAAAATAAAAAAAGCTAACAAGCGAACTTGTTAGCTCAGGAGTAAAATTGTAGTTATCTGATTAATTTTTTGTTTTTATTATTTAGTTATTACTGACGATACCGATTTTGGTGATATTGCTCTGTTGAGCGAGTGCCATCACCATCGCGATATTCTTATATTCAGCCTGTGCATCAGGCTTAAACTTAATCTGATCCTGATCAGCTTTTTGAGCAACCGAATCAAACAAGGCTTTTAAGGCTGAACGATCAGCAACCGCTTGATCATTCCAAAAAATATGCCCTTGCGCATCAACCCGTAAATTAATAGTTTCGGGGGGCTTCTGATCTGTTGGCGGTGGTGGTGTGCCATTTGGCAAATTAATGTTAATGGCATTGTTTGGAATCGGGATGGTGATAATGAACATAATCAGCAGCACCAACATGACATCAATCAGCGGTGTCATGTTGACGTCAAGCATCACATCTTCTTCATCATTTTTTGAACCCACATTCATACCCATGTGTGATTCTCCTATTATGGTGTAGAAGCAGGGGGAGTCGTAACAAAAGCGATTTTGCCAATCCCTGCTTGCTGTGTTGTGCTGATCACCTGATCTATCGCTTCATAATGTGTCTGTTGATCGCCACGAATATGAACCTCAGGCTGTGGACGTTTTTGCGCTTCAGCTTGTAAACGGGCAAGTAACGTTTCTTTATTTGCAACGTGTTGTTCATTCCAAAAAATATCCCCCGTTTTATTGACGGAAAGCTGGATATTTTGTGGTGTGGTGGCATAAGGTGTATTTTTTTCTTCAGGTAGTTTTACCGGAACAGTGTGTGTGACCACTGGAACTGTGATTAAAAAGATAATCAGCAGCACCAGCATGATGTCGACCAGCGGAGTCGTGTTAATCGTCCCGATGACATCATCGTCACTTTGATCTGAATTAATCATCATGCCCATAATGGTGTTCCTTATTTAGAATCACGGTTTGGGTGATTACTGTTTAGGTCACCGCTGAGGAGTACGGCATGTAGGTCTGAACCAAATGAACGGACATTGTCCATCACCGCTTTATTGCGACGGGTTAACCAGTTATAACCAAGTACAGCAGGAACCGCGACTGCAAGGCCAATTGCGGTCATAATCAGTGCTTCACCCACAGGTCCAGCAACTTTATCAATTGATGCTTGGCCTGAAATACCGATCGCAGTAAGCGCGTGATAAATCCCCCAAACTGTTCCAAATAAGCCGACAAATGGCGCGGTTGAACCCACAGTAGCAAGGAAGGCTAAACCATTGCTTAAGTGACTTTGCACTTTTTCGATTGCACGTTGGATTGAGATCGTCACCCATGTGTTGAAATCAATACGTTCTAATAAGGTGCCATCGTGATGTTTGGTTGAGCGAATGCCTTTTTCAGCAATATAACGGTAGCTACTATTGCTATTTAAACTTTCTGCAGCGCTATTTAAAGACTCCGCTTCCCAAAAATGGCGTTCAGCTTCTGTGCCATGGCGTTTGATCTTACTTTGTTGGAACACTTTCGACAGAATGATGTACCACGTTCCAATCGACATTAGTACCAAGATAAATAATGTTGATTTTGCGACCAAGTCACCTTCGCGCCATAGGGCTTCTAAACCATAAGGGTTATGTACTTTTTCAACAGTTGCAGGTAATGGAGGCGGGGTTGGTGCTGCTTGTGCTGCGGCATCAGTCGCTACCGTCGTTACGGCTGTGGTTTGCGTGGTTTCATCCGCCCACACGGTTGCAACTGGAAGTAAGGTCGTTCCTGCGATGAGGCCAATTGCTGCGATTCGAGAAATACGTTTTGCTGTGTTTGTCATCTTTAAATTCTCCAAAAACTTGTTTGTTCAATGTATTTAATTAGGAAATCGTGAATGGATATTCGATTTCGTACCATTCTTGTTGTGGTACACCGTCTTTCATTGCAGGTTTAAATGTGCACAGGCTATAGGCTTTGACAGCTGCTTTATCTAGGCTTTTACTACCACTCGATTTTTTAACTTTTGAGTCGATCACTTTGCCTGAACCATCAACCAGCACACGAATACGCACTGTACCTTCTTCTTCATTCATCAAGGCTTCACGAGGGTATTCAGGTTTTTGGCAGCCCGCTTCTCCTTCAGAAACACCGCGTGAAATTCCTGCGGGTTTTGCTGGAGTCGCAGGTGCGGCTGGCGCTGTTGGAGCAGCAACAGGGCTCGGACTTGCTGCAGCAGGCGTAGGTGTTGGTGTCGCAACAGCCGTTTTGGTCGGTTGAGCAGGTGCTGGTTTTTGCACAGGTGTGACTTTCTCCACCTGTTTAGGTGGGTCAGGCATCTTGGCCACTTTTTCGACCATTTTCGGTGGCTCGGGTGGCTTTTCTTTAGGTTTTGGTTCCTCTGGTTTTGGAGGCGGTGGTGGTTTGATGTCCTGAATAATCTGTAGTTCTACAGGCTTATCGACAGGCTTGCTAAAGTCGGTCGCTAAACTTGTCATCAGAATATAGGCGATAATGAGATGTAGAAATAACACCAGACCAATACCGACAAGGCGTTTGGCTGGTTGATTTTCACTCTCAGAAAAGGGGATGCCCATAAATACTCCTGAAATTGTAATCAGTAATTCATATCCATTAGGGGCGGCTTATATCGATTTAGACTGACAACAACCGCTTGGAATGTGATGAAACAGAGGATTACGGTGAATCACTACGACAGAACAATATTCATGCCGTAGTGATGAAACGCATTAAAATTTATAGGTACCGCGAACGAAATAGCTACGACCAACAGCATCTGCATAACGCGGGTCATAACCCATTTGGAAGTTATCGACGACATTTGAAGCCGGTGGTTCAGCATCAAATATATTTTTAAGACCAAGTGTGAGTTCTAGGTTCTTGAAACCTTTATAAGTGCCTGAAAGGTTATAAGTGGTATAGTCGCCTACGGAATGGTCTTGCCCATTAGAGTTTTGGTCTTTATAACCTTTAGAGAAGTTTTGCTGTAAGTTGAGTGCCCAGTTCTCATAGCGCCAATCTAAATTAGCTGTATGTTTCCAGCGTAAAACGATTGCCTGATAATCCAAGCCTGCATAGCTTCCAGCAACACCAATCCATGGCATGCCTTTGTTTTCTTGGTATTGGTAATCTGTTACATAAGTACCATCAATACTGAGACCAAATTGGCCTGTGCTGGTCATTGGAGAGCGCCAAGCTGCACCGACATCAAATCCTGAGGTTTTGATACCACCTAAATTTTGATTGGTTGTATTGATATAGTTCAGCGATCCATCTGCATTACGGATGAATTTATCTGCATATTTCACTGGGTCAGCAAAAATGGCAGTCTCTGAAATGGTGGTAATCTGATTTTTGACTTTGATATCGAAATAATCGAGCGTGAAGACCAAGTTTTTGATGGGCTCAAATACCATGCCAGCGGTAAATGAATCTGATTTTTCAGGCTCTAGGTTTTGGTTACCACCATTTTGTCGATCAAATTGCATACCACAGTCACGTGCAGGTAATGCACCCGCTGCTGGAACACCACCAGGGCAAAGTAGCGGATCATTATACGTTGCAGCTGTATTGGTGACGGATTTAGGTGAATGCATTTCTTGTAATGTCGGTGCTCTAAAACCTTTGGTATAGCTGGTTCTAAACATGACCTGTTTAATTGGTTCCCAACGAAGCGACACTTTTGGATTAAATGTATCTCCAAAATCACTGTAATCATCGTATCGAGCTGCAAGTTGAGCTTCTAAAGTCTTATGCAAAGGGATATGTAGTTCTGTGAAGACAGCTTTGATATTGCGCGAGCCTTCATTTACTGGCTCATTCGGATCTACCCCAGTACTTGGTGCAACACTTGCAATTTCAGCCAGTGTTTTTGATTGCCAATCATCACGGCGATAACTTGCACCAACAGCAAAACCGACATCACCAGCAGGTAAAGTATAGATCGGGCGGCTTGCAGTGAAATCGACTGTGGTTGAGTCTAATTTAGCATCTAGATATTTACCTTTAACGCTTAAGCCATTCCATACATCACCATCGGCTGAGCTTTGTGCACCAAAGGGATTGAGAGTGCCATCTAATAATGCTGCAGCGGTTTTATTGTAATTAAGATAACCATTTAGAACGTTATCGGCAGCATTACTACGGGCATAGGTTACGCCAGTATTAATATCCCAACCATACGCATCACCTTCAAGACCAGCAAAAATCCGGTGTGAATCATTTACGCTATTGCTGATACGATTACCTGCTTGTGAACGTAAATATAATTCTAGTGGGCCACTGACATTATCCATGGCAGGTGTAATACCATTCCCAGGATAATATTTGCTTGATGGGTTCATCGGTAAGTCAAAAAATACGTCAGGTGCAACGGATGTAGTCACTTCACTACGTGCGTAAACGTACTCACCAATCGCATTGAAATGATCATTAATTTTTGCGGTTACACGACCCATGACAGAAACGTCCTCTGTTTTAGGAATAATGCCAATCACAGCTTGACTGTTATAACGGCAGGTCACTCCATCATTACTGAAGAATAGCGGATTATCGCCACATCCTGTTTTGGCATAAGGACTGCCGAATGTACCTGTCTCTGTATCGTATAAATTTGCCGGGAAAGAACCACTACTGGTTCGATTGACACCTAATTCGGGTAATACACCCCCACGACGGCTGACCTTACGGTCTTTTGCCATGACTTCATCACCATGTCGATAATCAACAACCCCGAAAACATTGAATCCATTTTCTTCTAAATCACCATAACCACCAAAAATGGAATAGTTTTGTTGCTCGCCACCTGTTTGTTCTGGTTTTTGATAGTCGGCACTGAAATTTAAACCGCTAAATTGTTTTTTAGTAATAAAGTTGACTACACCGCCAATCGCATCGGTACCATAGATCGCTGATGCACCATCTTTCAGCACTTCAATACGATCAAGCATCGCCAGTGGAATGATATTTAAATTGGTCACACCGCTGTCATAGGCATTGGCTGCCAAACGACGACCATTGAGCAAAACCAAGGTCTTGTTGGCACCAATTCCCCTTAAATTTGCAGCAGATCCCTGTGTTTTACTGGTTCCTACATTTGAAGCCGTGACAAAATTTGATTGATTGGCTGTAATTTTTGAGAGTGCTTCTTCGGTTGTTGTGACCCCTTGTTTTAGAATTTCATCCACTTTGACAATGGTAATCGGTGAAGCACTCTGTGCTGCAACGCCTTTGATGGATGAACCTGTAACCGCAACTTTTACGACTTTGGCTGCTTTTTCCTCGGATGGTGATTCTGCCTCTGCAGCGTGAGCCATGGTTAAACACAACATACTTAAACTAAGCGTACTGAGTTTGAGTATGGTTTTGCCCGCTTTTGGCAGAGCACTTGGTTGAGCGAAGTTGGCTTTTTTCATTGATTATTTAACCCCTAATGGATTGCCACTCTAAAAATTCAATAAATCCGTTTTAGCAAGAGCTGTGCCAAACCCTATTTTTAGATTTCGCTTAATGTAGAATAAAATGTGTAAAAGTGTTTTAGTTTTTATATATAAGCTTTTCATATTTTTACTAAATATTAAAAATATTGAAATAATTTTAAATGTGGATTGGTTAACATAAAGTTCCAAATAAGGTATGTTTTTGTAATGCATTAAAATGAATCATAAAGTTTTATTTTTGCTTTTTTGTGGTGCAAATCATCTTTTGTTGTTATAAAACATATGGTTTATTATTTTTATTTCATTGAAATGGAAAATAATATATAAAAATATGATTTGGCATAAAGTTACTTTTATTTAAGATGCGTGAAAACTAGATCTGCTAAGAATACGTTTTGATTAAAAAATAAACATAATTTTTTTATTTGAAAAGTGGCATGAAATTAGCAAGGTAATTTTCAATCTTTAAGGGGTTTTTCTTTTAACTTAATTTTTCCAACTGGTAAAACATCATTAAATAAATGATTTTTTAATAAAAAGTTGGAATGAGACACGCTGAAAGGGAAACGGTTGTAGTGTTGAATGCTATGCAAAAGTCTAGTATTTATTAAAAAACGATGATGTGAGCACTGATTTGAAGTCAACTTTTTTTACGGTCACTGTATTATCAACCGTTATTGCATTTATGCCGATGGGGTATGCAAAAACACCTGCTCAGGCAGATAAAGTACTCCGTGTTGCTTTTGAAGCCCCAGATGATGGTTTTGATATGGTTAAAACTTTTAATTTTTACAGCGGAAATGTCGCCGATGTAATTTTTGAAAGATTGCTTCAATACGATTATCTCGCTAACCCAGTAAAATTGGTTCCATCTACAGCAGAAAGCCTACCTGTGATTGAAAAAAATGGTCAGGTTTATATATTTAAAATAAAGCCAGGGATTTATTTTACCGATGATCCTGCATTTAAAGGTAAACGCAGAGAGCTGGTTGCAGAGGATTATGTCTATTCCATTAAGCGGATATTAGATCCTAAAAATCATGCCTCAGCATTTTCTTTTATTGATAATAAAATTGTGGGTGCAAATGCACTGGTGGACCAAGCCAAAAAAACGGGCACATTTAACTATGATGCCAAGATTGACGGCGTTAAAGCACTGGATAAATATACGATTCAATTTACCCTGACGCAACCTGATTATAATTTCCCTTATATTTTGGCCTATAGCACCTTTGGTGCGACTGCACGGGAAGTGGTTGAATACTATAAAGATCGATTAGCCATGCATCCTGTGGGAACAGGGCCTTATATGCTGAGCAAATATGTACCCCGCAGCAAGATCGAATTAGTTGCAAATCCTGATTATCGCGGTTTTGTCTGGAATTTTAAATCGACAGGCACGGCATGGGATAACCAGCTGGTTAAAGAAATGAGTGGCAAGCAAATGCCGCAAATTGGCAAAGTCAATATTAGCATTATCGAAGAAGAACAATCACGTTGGCTCGCTTTTCAGTCCAAACAACTGGATTTTGATAAGGTCACTTCCAGTGCAATTCCTAAAGTGCTTGATCAAAATAATCAGTTAAAAGCAGAAATGCAAAAGCAGGGTATACGTCTGTATGCCAATAAAGAGGCAGAGATCACTTATTCAATGTTGAATATGCGTGATCCTGTTGTTGGTGGTAATAGCTTAGATAAAATTGCGTTAAGACGTGCAATTGCGATGTCTTTTAATGTCAATGAATATATTCGCATCTTAAGAAAAGGTCAGGCGGTTAAGGCTGAAATGCTGGTACCTGCAGGCATTAATGGTCATAACCCGAATTATCGCAGTAGCATTGGTTACAATCCTGTTTTAGCCAATAAATTATTGGATCATTTCGGCTATAAAAAAGGCCCAGATGGCTATCGTAATCTGCCCAATGGCAAGCCTTTAACCTTAAAAATAAATACCGAGAGTGGGACATCTTCCGTGATGTATTCTGAATTGTGGAAGAAAAATCTAGATGCAATCGGGATTCGGGCAGACTTTAAAGTCAGTAATTTTGCCGATAACTTAAAAGCCGCAACCCAGTGTCAATACATGATGTGGAGTGGCGCATGGCATGCGGATTATCCAGAGGGTGAAAATTTCACGCAATTGCTTTATGGTCCGAATGTTGGTCGTGGTAATCAATCCTGTTATCAGTCAGCTGCTTATGACAATTTATATAAACAGGCGATGCAGCAAGCCCCTGAAAAACGTATGCCATTCTATGAAAAAATGAGTCGTCAAATTGAAGCAGATGGAACGTGGATTTTACAAGATACACGGATTCGGAACTGGTTGATTCAACCTGAGGTGCAGGGATTTAAAGCTCATCCAATTATGAATACCAACTGGCAATACTTAGATATTGTTTCACCAAATCAAAAATAAGTGATGTTTTTATGATGAAGCAAAATTTTAAACTTTCGATGCAACGGACTAGTCTGGCGCTGTTATTGGGGACAACATTAAGTCTAGGGGTAACGATTACAGAAGCGAAAAGCCCTGCCGATTCAAAAAAAGTCTTACGTTATGCCTTTCCAGTGGCAGAAACGGGATTTGATCCCGTAGCGACACAAGACCTGTATTCGGCTCATGTCTTATATTCTATTTTTGAAACGCTCTATACCTACGATTATTTAGCTTCGCCTGCCAAGTTGGTGCCAAAAACGGCAGTGGCATTACCTGAAGTGAGTGCGGATGGGTTGACCTATACCATTCGGATTCAGAAAGGGATTTATTTCACACCTGATCCTGCATTTAAAGGCAAGTCACGTGAACTCACCACTGCTGATTATGCGTATTCATTTAAACGCTTACTTGATCCAAATCTGCATTCTCCTAACAGCTGGTTATTTGAAGATAAAATTGTGGGCATTGAACCACTTATTCAACAAGCCAGTAAAACAGGAAAGTTTAATTATGATCAGCCGATCGCGGGACTACAAACGCCTGATCGTTATACTTTGGTGATTCGTTTAAAAGAACCGAATCATAATTTTCCGATGCTGTTGGCGCATCAACCCACGGGTGCAGTGGCACGTGAAGTGATTGAAAAATATCGTGATAAGGCGGGCTATGTGATGGGACGTCCTGTGGGAACAGGTCCTTATATGCTGTCACATTGGACACCAGGTTCACGGATTATATTGAAGGCAAATCCAGATTATCGTGGTTTTACATGGGACTTTAAGGCCAGCACTCCTGAAGATCAAAAAATCGTACAACAGATGCAAGGCAAAAAAATGCCACAAATCGGTGTGGTCGATATTCAAGTCATTGAAGAATCACAATCGGGTTGGCTGTCATTCCAAAAAGATGGTTTGGATTTATTTACACTTGATGGTGAATTACCTGCACAGGCTTTGCAATCCGATGGTTCATTAAAACCTGAACTTGCTCAGAAGGGCATCCAACTGTCTCGTATTTCAGATCCTTCGATTGATTATTTGTATTGGAATATCCAAAACCCTGTGGTCGGTGGTTTTAGTAAAGATAAGATTGCATTGCGCCGCGCGATGTCCATGGCAGTTTCTAAAGAAAAATTTATCGCGGTCTTGGCCAAAGGCAATGCCCAAAAATTAGAATCACCGATTCCATATGGTGTAGCAGGGCATGATCCAAATTATAAAAGCAGTATTCCTTATTCTGTAAAGGCAGCCAATTTGCTATTGGATCGCTACAACTACAAAGTAGGTAAAGATGGTTGGCGAACTTTACCTGACGGAAAGCCTTTAGTGATTGAATTTATGCCATCGACCAGCAGTGCACGAAGTATGCAAATGGCCGAGTTACTCAAGAAAGATTTAACCAATATTAAAATTAATATGGTCTCGAAGCCTGTTCCTTTCGCAGAAGGTTTAAAAGCGGAGAAACAATGTAAAACCATGTTTAAGGCTTCGGCTTGGATTGCAGATTATCCTGACGCAGATAATTTTGTGCAGTTGTTCTATGGCAAAAATATTCATGCAACCAATCATACCTGCTTCAAATTACCCGAATATGACCGTCTCTATGAGCAATCATTGAGACTTGAGGATGGCCCTGAGCGCGATATGCTGTACCGCAAAATGTCACGGTTGTTAGAGTTTTATTCGCCCGTACAATTTATGTCGACGCGTTACCGTACCGTGGTCGCTCAACCACGTGTGATTGGTTATAAAAAACATCCTGTTCTGCCAGCAGAGTGGATGTATATCGATATTCAAGACAAGAAATAACAAACAGATTAAATTGGAGAAAGCGCATGGCGAAAAGAATATTGAAGTTGTCGACACTGGGACTGTTATCGATGGCAGTCACGGGGATGAGTCAAGGCATTTGGGCTGAAAGCACACGAACCACGTTACCGATTTTAAAAAGCAGTGAAAGCGCACAATGGTGCGATGCTAATTTACAGACTTTAAAGCAGCGTATTTCTCAACTGGAAAAACAAAGCATTAAACCGCAATCCGATGCTGCACCTGTGTTGGCAGAGTGGGATCAATTAATGGCAACTTTCGAGAATTTTGCTGGGCCGATTAGCCTGTATAGCAATGTTGATCCAGATGCTAAATTACGCCAAGCTGCTGAAGATTGCGAAGTTAAGTTGAATCAACTACAAACCGAAATTTATCAGAATCCGAAGTTATACCAACGTTTTAAAAACACCAAAGCCAACGATGCAATTGATACTAAGTACCGCCAAGATATTCTTGATGCCTTTGAAGATACAGGGGTACAACTTTCACCCGAAAAAAGAGCACGGGTCAAAACAATTTTTGATGAGTTGACCAAACTTTCGCAAGAATTCTCCCGCAATATTCCTGATAACCCAGAAAAATTAGAATTTACGCCTGCCGAGCTAAAAGGCTTACCAGATAGTTATATTTCAGGCCTAAAGAAAAATGACAAAGGCAATTATTTATTAGGGTTTGAATATCCAGAGTACCAACCGTTTATGGAGTTGGCCGACAGTGATGATGCACGCAAACGTTATCAAACTGCATTTACACGTCGTGGTACAGAAAAGAACTTAGTCTTGCTTAAACAGATTATTGACTTACGTTATGAATTGGCGCAGCTGTTTGGTCAACCAAGCTATGCCGATTGGGCGTTAAAAAAACGTATGGCGAAAACGCCAAAAACGGTTAACACCTTCTTGGCTGATGTACACAACGTTGTTGCACCACTTGAGCAAAAAGAAGTGGAAGAACTCCGTGCATTTAAAGCCAAAACCTTGAACACAACTTTAGAAAAAGCTGAAATTAACCGTTGGAATGTGAACTATTGGAGTGAAAAACTCCGTAAAGACAAATACCAGATAGACCAAGAAAAACTGCGTGATTATTTCCCGACCTTAGCGGCACAAAAGTGGTTATTTGCGATTTCATCTGATCTTTATGGGATTGAATTTAAGCCAGCCAAAGTCGATGCATGGCAAGATGAAGTTGAATATTATGATGTCACTGACAAAAAAACAGGTGAAGTTCTCGGTGGTCTATACATGGATAAATTTCCACGTGAAGGCAAGTATGGACATGCAGCGGTCTGGGGAGTATATGGTGGCAGTACGCTGAGCAAGCGTAAACCAATTTCAGTGTTGGTCACCAACTTTAACCGCAAAGGTTTAAATAGTGACGAGCTGGAAACCTTTGTACATGAGTTTGGTCATGCCCTACATGGCATTTTATCGAAAACCCGTTATTCGGGACAGTCGGGTACATCGGTAGAGCGCGACTTTGTCGAAGCACCATCACAAATGTATGAAGAGTGGGCGCGTCGTAAGGAAACCTTGTCTAAAGTGGCCGATTATTGTAATCCAGCTTGTCCACGTGTAGACGATGCCCTAATTGCACGCCTTAAATCGGTACATAACTATGGACGTGGTTTGCGTTATGCACGTCAAACCCTATATGCACAATATGACATGGCTTTACACGGTGCGGATGCGCTGAAAGTACAGCCGATGGATGTCTGGAAAAAAATGGAATCGGCAACCGCATTAGGCTATGTACCGAACACCGAGTTCCCTGGACAGTTTGGCCATCTGATGGGTTATCAAGCGGGCTATTATGGCTATATGTGGTCTGAAGTCTTAGCCTTAGATATGTTGTCGGCTTTTGGCGATAACCTGAATAATCCAGAAGTAGGACAACGCTACCGTCAGGCGATTTTGTCACAAGGCAGTCAAAAGAATGCAGCACAACTGGTTAAAGACTTCTTAGGCAGAGAACCAGATAACAAAGCCTTCTTTAATGAAATTACAGGTCAACGGGTCAAATAAGGATTTGCCATTATGCTTGCTTATGTCGTGCGTAGACTATGGCAAATGATCCCGACCATGTTGGGTGTCATTTTGCTGATTTTCTTCTTGTTTAACTGGGTGGGGGGCGATCCTGCATATATCTTGGCAGGAAAAATGTCCAACCCTGAGCAAATTGAAAACATCCGTAAACAGTTGGGGGTTGATCAACCTTATTATGTGCAGTTGTGGATTTTTATTAAACAGATTCTGACTTTTGATTATGGTGCCAGTTGGAGTACAGGCGAATCTGTCTCACAGATTATCTTGACTCGTTTAGGGCCCTCACTAACTTTATTGATTCCTCTAACCATTTTACAAACTGTGATCTCAATCATCTTGGCACTAGCGGTTGCATCAGTGCGTGGTTCATTGACCGATCGTATGGTGATGATGCTGTGTACCATTGGCATGTCGATCAGTATCTTGGTGTATATCATCATCTTCCAATATGTTTTGGCCTATCAGTTAAGTTGGTTCCCCGTACAAGGCTGGAGTGATAGTTTTAGTCAAAATTTATTCCATTATGCCTTGTTGCCGATCTTAATCATGTTGGTGGTCAGTATTGCTCCAACGCTACGTTTATATCGAAGCTTCGTCTTAGATGAAATTAACCAAGATTATGTGCGGACTGCGCGTGCTAAAGGTGTGGGGGAGTCTCGGGTACTGGGTGTGCATGTATTGCGTAATGCTTCGATTCCCATTGTCACCGAAGTGATGGCCAGTCTGCCTGCCTTATTGATTGGTGCTTTCCTGATTGAACGTTTCTTTGGTATTCCGGGCATTGGTCGAGAAATTATTATTGCGGTTGAACGCAGTGATTTTCCTGTGATTAAAGCCATCACCGTATATATCGCTGCAGTCACCATGATTTTTAACTTGATCGCCGATCTGATTTATAAGCTCCTCGATCCTCGTGTGCAGTTGAAATAGGAGGATGACGATGCTCAGTACAATTTTTAAAAGCAAAGCTGCCTCGAATGAATCTTCTGCGTCAACAGGATTGTGGCATTTGGCCTTGAATCGATTGAAGTCAGATCGAATCGCCGTGGTGTCTTTTTTGGTGGTTTTATTTTATTTCATCCTGCTCGCTTTATCGATGACAGGGGTAATAGCCTCTAATTGGAATAAAGAAGTTGCAGTCAGTTATGCACCACCCACTTTCTTGGGTGCGGATACAGAGTCAGATCAAATTAAGGCAACTACAGAAAACACAGCAACTTTGCCTGAAAATCCTGTTGATCCTCTGAAAGACGTGATTCAGCAGCTGAATGCGGAAATTCAAGCTGAACAGCAAGGTGGCTCAGTCATTGATAATTATGGCGTGGTTGATCCTTTGGCTGAGGATATGCAGCAGATTGATCAGCAACTCGGTGGGCATTTACTCGATCAAAAGCAAGAGCTCAAAACCACTTTGCCTTTTGGGGCGGATAAGTGGGGACAAGATGTGTTGCTAAAAACCATCAAAGGTGCTGAAACTTCAATTCTGGTCGGTTTATTGTCTGCGCTATTGGCGGTGGTGATTGGTACTTTTTTGGGTGCAATTGCAGGTTATTTTGGTGGCTGGGTTGATGATGTTTTGAACTGGTTCTATAACATTTTTACCTCGATTCCTTATCTGTTGTTGGTGTTGGCCATTGCGGCTGTCCTGCAACAAAAAGGCATTCTGTCGATTGTGTTGATCTTGGGTTTAACTGGTTGGACGGGGGTGTTCCGTCTGATTCGTGCCGAATATATGAAACATAAATCGCGCGAATATGTTCTGGCAGCCAAAGCCATTGGAGTGAGTCATCTACGTCGTATGTTTGTACATATCTTCCCAAACGTGAGTCATATTGCCTTGGTACAGATTTCGATTTTGGTGGTGTCATTCATTAAATCTGAAGTCATTCTGAGCTTCCTTGGTTTTGGTGTACCTGTCGGCGTGGTGTCTTGGGGCAGTATGTTGAATGAAGCGCAAAGTGAGCTGATCTTAGGTAAATGGTGGCAATTGGCTGCGGCATCTATCGCAATGGCGGTGTTAGTCACTGCATTCTCGATGTTTACAGATGCCTTACGTGATGCTTTAGATCCTAAGTTGAAATAGCGGAGAGATAAAATGCAATATCAGAATGAAACAACGCTATTACGTGTCGATGATCTCCGTGTCAGCTTTAAGGGTGAAAATAAGCAGTGGATTGAAACAGTCAAAGGGATTTCATTTTCAATTCCTAAAAATAAAACTGTAGCACTGGTTGGTGAGTCGGGCAGTGGTAAATCGGTCACTTCCCTAGCGGTGATGGGGCTGTTGCCAAAAGGGCAAAGTCAAATTGCCGAACAGAGTCAAATTTGCTTTGAAGGTAAAGACTTACTCAACTTATCGGCCAAAGAGATTCGCAAAATTTGTGGTAAAGACATTGCCATGATTTTTCAGGAACCGATGTCCTCGTTGAATCCTGTCTTTACCGTGGGGGATCAAATTGCTGAGGTGTTATGTATTCATTTAGGCATGGGACGTAAGCAGGCCAGAGCACGGGTACTTGAGTTGCTGAAAGAAGTTGGTATTCCTGCACCAGAAACCAAGATCGATGCTTATCCGAGTCAGCTTTCAGGTGGGCAACAACAACGGGTCATGATTGCGATGGCAATTGCCTGTGAGCCGAAGTTGCTGATTGCCGATGAGCCAACCACAGCCTTAGATGTCACCATCCAAAAGCAGATCATTGATTTATTAGAGTCATTACGACAACGCCATGAAATGTCGATGCTGTTTATTACCCATGATTTAGCCTTGGTGGGTGAAATTGCAGATGAAGTGATTGTGATGCGTCATGGTGAGATTCGGGAAAGTGGCCCTGTTGAACAGGTGCTGGAACAACCACAAGATGTGTATACGCGTGCTTTGCTGCATTGTCGTCCACAGTTGGCGACTCGTCCATACCGTTTGCCTGTGACCAGTGATTTTATGCAGCAGGACGAAAATGGACAACTGATCGAAGCCACCAATCTGTCTGATTTAAACCTGAAACAACGTGTCCGTGGTCTGACTGGCGATGAGCCGATTGTGCTCGATGTAAAAGATCTGAAAAAGTCATTTTATAGTCGTAAGGGTTTGTGGGGACAAGACGAATTTCAAGCGGTTAAAGGTGTCTCTTTTCAATTGGCCAAAGGTAAAACCTTGGGCCTAGTTGGCGAGTCGGGTTCAGGTAAAACCACGATTGGTCTGCTATTGATGCGCTTACATGAAGCCACAGGCGGGCAAGCCTTGATTGGTGGAAAAGATATTCTGGCCATGAGTGAGAAAGAGTTTTGTCAGTACCAGCGCAAAATTCAAATCATTTTCCAGAACCCTTATGCTTCACTCAATCCACGCTTTACTATCGGGCAGATTTTATTGGAACCGATGCGGATTCATGGCATAGGTCAAAATGATGCTGAGCGTAAAAAGATGGCATTCGAATTGTTAGAGCGCGTCAGTTTGCCTGTTCAAGCCTATGACCGTTATCCACATGAGTTTTCTGGTGGTCAACGACAGAGGATTGCGATCGCACGTTGTTTAACCTTGAAACCTGAGATTTTAATCTGCGATGAGTCTGTTTCTGCACTGGATGTTTCGGTACAGGCGCAGGTGTTGAATTTGTTGCAGGATTTACAGGACGAGTTTGGTCTGAGTTATATCTTTATTTCACATGATTTATCTGTCGTGAAATACATTTCTGATCAAGTCATGGTCATGAATCATGGCGAATTAGTTGAGATTGCTAACTCGGACGAACTGTATTTACATCCACAGCATGAATATACCAAAAAACTGCTGAATGCGATCCCGCAAGGCATTGTTCAGCATAGTTAAAGCCAATAAAAAACGCTCTTATTAGAGCGTTTTTTTATTTTTTAGGATCAAGAATTAGAACTTCTTAAAGCCTTTATTGAAACCAATGGTTTTACGACCATTGTTATTATTGGCATTGCCACTTGGACGTTGTTGCTGTGACTGATCTTGTTCATCATCACGACGTTGTTGGCGTAAGTAACCGCCACGACGTGCTGCCATTGGCTTTTCAGACATACGTTCAGTACGGCGTTTTGCCATACCAAATAGACCTGTACCTTGACGTGGTTTTAATTCCACTGATTTTGCCAAGTTATCGATATCGCTTTTATCCAATTCCATCCAACGACCTGTACGTAACTCGCGTGGCAAAATGACAGTGCCGTAACGAGTACGCAATAAGCGGCTGACTTTTAAGCTTTGTGATTCAAAGATACGACGGACTTCACGGTTACGACCTTCTTTAACCACCACTTGATACCAACGGTTAATACCATCGCCACCAATTTCTGAGAATGATTCAAACTTGGCTGGACCATCTTCAAGCTCAACACCTTTCAGCATATTATTGCGAA
Organism: Acinetobacter sp. 102; assembly: GCF_037028485.1. Lineage (NCBI taxonomy): Bacteria > Pseudomonadati > Pseudomonadota > Gammaproteobacteria > Moraxellales > Moraxellaceae > Acinetobacter > Acinetobacter sp. 102. The sequence continues at coordinate 43,018 of NZ_JAZEZK010000017.1, read as the reverse complement.
TTTGTGGGGTTACTTCGCCCATCACGCGAACAGCATATTCACGCTCAACTTCGTTTGAAGGGTGCATTAAACGGTTGGCAAGTTCACCATCATTGGTGAATAACAATAAGCCAGTACTGTTAATATCCAGACGACCCACCATGACCCAACGGTCGTTGGCAATTTGAGGCAAATGATCAAATACCGTAGGACGCTTTTCAGGGTCATTACGTGAACAGATTTCACCTTCTGGTTTATAGTAAATTAATACGCGGCGGCGAATTTCATCTTCAATTTGGAATTGTACTTTACGACCATCGATACGAAGTTCATCACCTGGTTCGATACGTTCGCCAACTTGGGCAATCTGACCATTGATACTGACACGACCAGCAGCAATGACTTCCTCCATATAGCGACGCGAGCCTAACCCGACTCTCGCTAAAACCTTTTGTAATTTTTCACTCATGACAGCACAACCTTAGACATAATGATCAACAGTTCACCTTTCTCAGGACTTCGGCGCATGTGCGTCGAGTGTCATGAATGCTTCCTTGGCGTTCTGCAGGGGAGGCAATTGACCTAGCGAAGCTAAACCAAATGCATTTAAAAATTGGGGCGTTGTGACTAACAACGCAGGTCTTCCGGGTAAATCTCTGAAACCAGATTCTTTAATCCAGTTCCAGTCAAAAAGCGTTCTTAAATTCTGGCTATTGTTGGATACACCACGAATCTGCTCAATATCGGCACGTGTGACTGGTTGATGGTAAGCAATCACTGCGACAGTTTCGAGTAAAGAGGGTGACAACTTGGTTGGGCGCTCTGGCCAAACCTGTGCAATAACATTTCGATATTTGGCACGTACTTGAAATCGAAAACCTTGCGCAGTTTCAATTAATTCGATTGAACGGCCATGCTGTAACATCGCCAGTTGCTGTAAAAATGTGCGTAATTGCTGCTTATTATATTGGTTTTGAAAAGCCTCTTTTAGACGTGCAAGAGAGACTGGTGAGTCACTGGCGAATAAAATCGCTTCAAGTTGCAATAAAACCTCATGATGAATGTCCTCAAACGACATACCTTCATTTTGCTCAAATTGATCTAAACTCATGCAGCAACTCCTTGAATGGTTAAAGGAGCTTCAATACCTGTATGGATAATCTGAATTCTTTGCTGACGTGTCAGTTCAAGCACCGCCATAAAAGTGACCACCATCCCCATACGACCTTGCATGGGATTTAATAATTCAATAAAACTCAATGCCTCACCTGACGCAAGTTGGCTTTCAATAAAGGCTATACGTTCTTCCAATAATACAGGCTCTTGTGCCACAACATGAGTGATGGGCTCAGGGCGGTTGAATACGCAAAATAAAGCATCATGCAAGGCTTCAACATCATAGCCTTCATAAATAGGGGCAATGTGACCAATACTCACGTTAGCGCTAAAAGTATCGCGTTCGAAGATTGGCATCTGTCCCAATCGTTCCGCAGCTTGCTTTATACGTAGATAGGTTTCTAAACGGTCAATTAACTCTTGTTTTGGATCTTTTTCAAATTGATCAACAGCGACTGGTTTCGGGAGCAGTAAACGCGATTTCAAATCTGCAAGTAATGCTGCCATGACCATATAATCAGCCGTGAGCTCAATATTCAGTGATTTCATACTATCCATATAGGACAGATATTGAGTGGCAATCGGAGAAATATCGACCTGTAATAAATCAAAGCCATTTTTTTGAATCAGGTAAATCAGAAAGTCTAACGGGCCTTCAAATTGTTCCAGTAAGATTTCAAACGCGGCGGGCGGTATATATAAATCTTCAGGTATGACTTCCTGCCACTCGTCAAGCACGCGAATGGAAGGAGTGGACTCCAAAGTTTGGGGGAGAATTTGGTTCATTACCGTTATAAGCCACGCGAATTTTCAAAAGCATGAAAGATATAATTTTTTGTGCAAAGAGAGGCACATGCTACCAAGAGCAGCTCTATTCTAATCGAAATTGCCAATTTAATAAATTACCTACTTACAAAAACCTTAAAGTTCTCAGGGTATTTTCTGTATTTATGCAAGATTCCATAGGTCATAGAAAAAACTTATGCTTAAATTAGCAACGGAAATCATTCTTTTTTTCAATTATAAATCATCATGAAACATTATTTAAAAACACAACAGAACCAGTTTGGGCAAACCGTAGGCTTTGCCATTGATCATCAACCCAATCAACCGATTAAACATAATTTAGATGGGCAATCTGTCAAATTGATTCATATTGCTGGTGAAATTTCTGATCAGGCTGCGAATCAAATTTGGGATGCTGTTGCAACGGAAAAGGATGCGGCCTGCTGGACGTATTTGCCTTATGCCGCACCGCAAAGCCAATTTTTGTTAAAACAGGATTTGCAAAATCTATTTGGTTTTAAAGGCTCAACTCATTTTTTAATTGAAATTGATGGCGAGACCCAAGGTTGGATTGCTTTGTTAAATCCAAGGCTGGAACAGGGCGCGATCGAAATAGGCAATGTTTACTTTTCCCATCGAATGAAAAAGTCCAAAGCATCAACGGAGGTAATCTTTTTACTGTTACAACGATGCTTTGCCCATGGTTTTAGGCGTGTAGAGTGGAAATGTGATGATTGTAATGCACCGTCTAAAGCCGCAGCCTTACGTTTTGGTTTTCAGTATGAAGGTTTATTTCGTCAAGATCGGATGACTAAAGGGCATAACCGTAATACTGCATGGTTTTCAATCATTGATGAAGAATGGCCTGATTTAGAAAAAATCTATCAACAATGGCTCAGTCCTGATAATTTTGATGCGCAAGGTTTTCAAAAACAGCGATTGTCTGACTTTTTTGAAGGCTAATGAGCGATTATTAAAATTCGCTTATGCCTTTTTTAAAATAATTCATCATAAAGCAACCGTTGATTTTCTAGTCATCGGAAAGTAAGGTTTTTTGATTTATTTTGTTGAATTTAATAAATATTTATAAATAATAGCTCGATTATTAAATGAGTGAGAACTCATAGACTATAAAATTAAATAATGAGGGCTAATATGAATATTAAATTTGTTGCAACGGGCCTAATAATTATTGGTGCTCTATTTTGGGGGACTGAGATATATTGGGCTAAGCAGTTTGAACAGCAGGCCAGAAACCATTTCAAAAGTATGGCTTTTGTACAGCAAATGAATGAGGCTATGCGTCGAGCGGGCTACCCGATTAAAGTGGATGCACTCAATCAATACCCTCATATTTTAGTTTATGTCACTTTAACTGAACCAATGACAGAAAACGTAAATAGAGATGATCTAAGAGGGGAAATGGAAAAAGCACATCATCAAATGACATGCGGTTATTTTGATTATATTCAGGAAAAAGAAGCCAGCGACAAATATAAAGATATTGGCAAAGGGGTTGTGAAAGTTATAGAAGAGGATCAGCCAGCCACAACTTATTTTTTTAAAACTTATGATGGCAATGTGTTGTATGAAAAAAAACAGATACTTTCAGAGTGTTCTGAGTTTTTAAAATTAAAACAAACTATTGTATAGCATTTTGATTTAAGTGAATTGAATATGACTATAGGCAGACGCTGCGTTTTCTGTTGGAGACCTCTAGCAGCTTACGACGCTTTCTGCACCCAAGCTGCGTTTTATACAACATTTACTCAAAAGCACTGACATCACCGACACCACGACGTACGACTTCAGGGTTTTCTCCAGATAAATCTACGATACTGGTGGTGGATAAGGTTCCGAATCCACTATCGATAAACACATCAATACGTTTACCCAACTGGTTTTCAATATCAAATGGATCATCCAACGGATCTTTTTGATCAGGCAAAATTAAGGTACTGGTTAACAATGGTTCACCAAGTTCTTTTAATAAAGCCTGTGCAACGGGATTACTTGGAATACGTAGACCAATGGTTTTTTTCTTAGGATGCATTAAACGTTTTGGTACTTCGCTGGTCGCGGGCAAAATAAAAGTCGTAACCGCTGGTGTATTATTTTTTAATAGACGATACATCGCGTTATCGACTTTGGCATAGGTCGCAATATCGGATAAATCACAACACATAATCGCATACTGGTGCTTTGGTCCCAGACCACGAATTTGTGCAATCCGTTCCATTGCGCTCTTATTTCCGATTTGACAACCGATCGCGTATGCAGCATCTGTTGGATAGACCACAACATCACCAGCACGAATACGTTCTACTGCTTGTGTAATTAAGCGAGCCTGTGGATTTTCAGGATGAATATGTAAATGCAACATTATTTTAACTCCCTGATTTATACGGCTAAATTCAGTATGAAACTTGTTAGGGGCATGTTGCAAGTCTTAGATGTGATAATTTTGTCATTTAATCAAGGTATTCACGTTTAAATTCATCGAGTTGTAATGGTGTTCCATTGCGGGTAGACACGCAGATGTAATGAATGAAATGTGCGGCATCGCGGGGTAATTTTGCTTCCCCAGAAAAATAACGTTGTACTTGCGCAAAGACATGATCTTTAAATTGATCTCCATTACCGCCATCGCCTGTTAAGTTATCCAGTGACACACGAAATTTCCGACCAAAGGCAGTCGCAAATAGCCATTCTATGGCTTGAGGTTTAATTTCAACTTGTTCAAACAGGGCCTGTTGTTCTGAACTTCGCCCATCAGGTGCATACCAATAGCCAAGGTCGGAAAGTAGGCGGCGTTGCTCACCAGCAATGCTCCAATGGCTGATTTCATGTAGAGCACTATTGAAGAAACCATGGGCAAATTGGATCTTTGCAGGCTGCTCAGAAGTGGCTGGGAAATATTCTGGTTCAAAATCACCTTTAACAAGTGTGACATTATGGTGGGAAAACCAGTGATTAAAGTGTAAAATAAGCCAATCGACCTGTTCTGGTTCTGTTGTTAACTTTTGCCAAGATGAACGTTGCACTTGATCTAGCGCTAACACAGGAACAGAGGTTGAATGGGTGCTAACAAGTAATGAAGATGTTACTTCAAGTTGCGGCTGCAACAGGTACATTGCTTAATTTACCCCGAGTTCTGTCTAAAGAAGTACAAAATTGTATCTTAATCTTTGACAGAGTACCGATGAATTTGTAGAATTGCCGCCTTAATTATGTCAGCAAATACTTTTCCAAGCCAAATCGAGCCATTTAAATGGGCTGAACAGGGCTTTACATGGTCAGGAACACTGCCATTGTCTCGCTTTGCTCGTATTGCTCGAGAAGCTGTTGGTTCAATTGATGATCAATTGATCAACATAGACTGTAAGCTATCAATGGATATCTATCATCGTATTGTATGGTTAGATGGACATACTGAAGCAAAAGTTCCAATGGTGTGCCAACGTTGTTTGGAAGCCGTTGAAATTGAATTGGTTTCAGATTTTCATTTAGCTTTGATTGATGATGAGTCACTGATAGAGCGATTGGATGAGGATGCTGATTTCATCGTTCTAGGTGAAAGTGAATCTTCAAAAAAAGGTGATTTTGATGCACCAGCAGTGATAGATTTGCTCGCACTATTAGAAGATGAGCTGTTATTGTTGGTGCCTTTATCTCCTAAGCATGATGCTTGTGAGCATAAGCATCAACCTACCACTCCAGATGTTGTCGAAGAGAAACGGGATAATCCGTTTGATGTTTTGGCAGGTCTGAAGGGTAAACTTAACTCATAATTTATGTTATAATGTTGAGTTAAGACAACTGAATTTGTTCTGATCCATTTTTTCGATCTTTGTAAGGAGCCATCATGGCCGTTCAGCAAAACCGTAAAAGTCGCTCTCGCCGTGACATGCGCCGTTCACATGACGCTTTAACCGAGAATGCATTATCTGTAGACCAAACTACTGGTGAAACTCATCGTCGTCACCACGTGACTAAAGACGGTATTTACCGTGGTCGTCAATTATTCGCTAAAGCAGCTGATGCTGAATAATTGAACTATATGCATTAAGCGTTAGCTTAAAGTATAGAAAAAATGGGAGCGAAAGCTCCCTTTTTTGTTGTTTTTCGCAATTATAAAAAGAATTAATCAGTGTTAAATTGCCGCATCGCTAAAGAGTCTATTGTCATTCTCATGTAGAATTATGAGTATTGATAAAATTGGCGGTAGACTAATTTAAGGATTTTTATATGTCGACTAAACGACTTGAGCAGGCTGCTCAAGCAACAAAAACAGCATTTGTTTTTCCTGGTCAGGGTTCTCAAAAAGCAGGTATGCTGGCTGAACTTGCAGAGCAGTTTAGTGTCGTTCAAGATACATTTGCTGAGGCATCAGCTGCACTAGGTTTTGACCTTTGGCAGATTGCCCAAACGGGTGAAGGCTTGGACCAAACTGAAAATACCCAACCTGTGTTACTGACCGCAAGTATCGCGCTATGGCGTGTATGGTTAGAGCTGGGTGGTATTGTGCCGAAATACTTGGCTGGACACTCTTTGGGAGAATACAGTGCGCTTGTTGCAGCGGAAGCAATGAGCTTGGCTGATGCAGTTAAACTGGTTCATTTACGTGGCAAACTGATGCAGAGTGCTGTTCCTTCAGGTGAAGGTGCAATGGCTGCAATTCTCGGTTTGGCTGATGAGAAAGTGGTCGAGCTTTGTAAAAATGCTTCTGCTACAGGTCAAGGTTCAGTTGAAGCCGCAAATTATAATGCTCAAGGCCAAGTCGTAATCGCCGGTAGTACAGCATTGGTTCAGCAGGTAATGGCAGAAGCAAAAGAACAATCAGGGAAAGCAATTGCATTGCCTGTTTCTGTTCCCTCTCATTGCACATTAATGAAACCAGCGGCGGAAAAGTTTGCCGAAGCTTTGGAACAAACTGCCATTGAGCTACCATGCCTTCCTGTAATACAAAATGTCAACGCGGAAATCGCGACAGATGTTGCTCAATTACGTCAGGCGTTAACCGCTCAATTGTACCAATCAGTACAATGGACGCGTACGATGCAATATCTGCAAGATCAGGGTATCCAGTACGTGGTTGAATGTGGCCCGGGTACGGTACTGAGTAATCTTGCTAAGCGATTACCGAACATAGAAAAAGCATTTGCCCTTGATAGCAAAGCACGTATGGAAGATGCCCTAAACGCAGTGTTAGTGGCAGAAGGAAAAATTGCATGACACAACAACGAAAAGTTGCGTTAGTGACAGGAGCAAGCCGAGGCATTGGCGCAGCAATTGCACAGCAACTCATTCAAGACGGTTTTTTTGTGGTTGGTACCGCAACTTCTGAAGCAGGCGCGCAAAAGCTGACAGAAAGCTTTGCTGAACATGGGACAGGTGCTGTACTTGATGTTCGCAATGGCGAAGCGATTGATGCACTGGTTTCAGACATCGAGCAAAAATATGGCTCAGTGTTGATCTTGGTCAACAATGCAGGCATTACCAAAGACAACTTGCTGCTGCGTATGTCAGAAGATGATTGGGACGATATTCTCAATATTCATCTAAAAGCGGTTTATCGTTTGTCTAAGCGTGTATTGAAAGGTATGACCAAAGCACGTTTTGGCCGCATTATTAATATTAGTTCAGTGGTTGCACATTTTGCCAACCCTGGGCAAGCGAACTACTCGGCAGCAAAAGCAGGGATTGAAGCATTCAGTCGTAGTTTAGCCAAAGAGATGGGTAGTCGTCAGATTACAGTGAACAGTGTTGCACCTGGTTTCATTGCCACTGAAATGACTGATCAGTTAAGCGAAGATATTCGTAAAAAAATGATTGATCAAGTAGCTTTAAATCGTCTAGGTGAACCTCAAGATATTGCAAATGCAGTGAGTTTCTTGGCGAGCGATAAGGCTAGTTACATTACTGGTACAGTTTTACACGTAAATGGTGGTCTATACATGGCCTAAGTGGCGATGTATAAACTTTTAAAAAATCTTATATTCAATTAAACTAGTGGCAAATTAAAACGCCACAAGCAATGAGGAGAATTCCTGTGAGCGATATCGAACAACGCATCAAACAAGCAGTAGCTGAACAATTAGGTATGCGTGCTGAAGAGATTAAAAACGAAGCATCTTTCATGGATGACTTAGGTGCTGACTCTTTAGATTTGGTTGAACTTGTAATGTCTTTTGAAAATGATTTTGACATCACGATTCCAGATGAAGATTCAAATGAAATCACAACTGTTCAATCTGCAATCGATTACGTAACTAAGAAACTTGGTTAATCATCTTGCATGATCAAAAGCCACCGCAAGGTGGCTTTTTTGTGTTTGTACGTTTTGCAACAGAATGTTTTTCATTAAGTTCTATCGAATATACATATATTTACAAGACCGCGTTAAATTGAAACTCGAGTGTTTTATTTTTTCTGTATAACTAGATGTAGGTCTATTTTGACTATTATGCATTAATAATTACAGAGGAAATAACAATGGGTCTTTTTGATTTTGTTAAAGGTATTGGTAAGAAAAATACAGCACCAGCTGAACCGCAAGCTGCACCAGCAACGCCAGCTGAACCATCAGCTCAAGAGATTGCGAATAAATTATTAGGTTTGATTAAAAGTTTAGGTCTTCCGATTGATGGTTTATCGGTCACATATAATGGCAATACCGATACAGCAACCATTAAAGGGCAGGTTAAAACCCAAGCAGATAAAGAAAAGATCGTACTTGCTGTCGGAAACATTGATCATGTTGCACAAGTTGATGATCAACTTACCGTGGAAACACCTGAGCCAGAAAGTAAGTTTTATACCGTGAAATCAGGAGACAATCTGTCTAAGATTTCAAAAGAGTATTATGGTGATCCAAACCAGTACAATAAAATTTTTGAAGCCAATCGTCCATTACTCAAAAATGCAGATGATATTTTCCCTGGTCAAGTACTCCGTATTCCACAGTAATTGATCCGAAATAAAAAAGGCGCGAGATGCGCCTTTTTTATTGAAGATTCATTTGTTCAGGGATGATTTAAAAACGTTTTGGAATCTTTTGCCCATTTGGTACAGGTGTCTCAGCATGTTTTAACACTCCAAATAACCATGTTTCAGCATGTTGAACCGCAATTTTAAGCGAATCACCGAGTGCTAAACGTCCTGCAATAAAGCTTGCCAATGAACAACCTGAACCGTGGTATTGACCTTCTAAGCGTGGGCAGCGGCTTTCTGCAAGCATTTTGCCATCAGCATAGAGCACGTTGCGGATATGATCAGGCGTATCTTCGTGCCCACCTTTGACCAATACTGCTTTTGCACCCATTTTAAACAGTTTATGTGTGGCCTGTTCAATATCATCAAGACCTGTTAAGGCTCTTAACTCAACCGTATTGGGGGTAATCACCGTTGCTAAAGGAATCAACTCCACGAAGGCTTTGACCAAGGTTGCTTGGTCACCCAATGAACCGCCGCTATTTGCCACTAAAACGGGATCTAGGACATATAAATAATCTGGATGTTCTCGTAAAAACTCGGCTAATGCAGCAATATTATCAGTTGTGCCTAACATGCCTGACTTTACACATTTAATCGGTAAGTCGCTGACCACGGCATTGGCTTGTGCCAGCAATAATTCCTTTGAAGTGGCTTCAAAACCAAATACTTGCTGTGAGTTTTGAATCGTCAGCGCGGTACATGCAATGGCAGCATGCGCACCACTTTGCCCAATTGCTTCAATATCTGCTTGTAAGCCAGCACCACCAGATGGATCTAGTCCTGAAAAACAAAGTACGGTCGGACGCACTGCAATTTCCTTTTATTCTGCAATCTACGGTAGTATAGGGAAGTTTCGAGAAACTCTCGACTGCGTTGTGTAAGACTGTAAGAGATTGAACGAATGACGATCAAAAATATTCTCATCGATTTAGATGGAACCTTAACAGACCCTAAAGCTGGGATTCATGGTTCAATTCGTTTTGCGCTAGAAAAATTAGGTCAACCTTTGGCAAATGACATAAATTTGGATTGGACGATTGGCCCACCTTTAAAAGCATCTCTGGCAAAATTACTCAATACTCAAGATGATGATCTGGCTGAGCAGGCATTGCTGGCTTATCGTGAGCGTTTCTCAGTGACTGGTTTATTTGAAAATGAAGTATATCCAACGGTCGTTGAGACGTTGCAGCAATTGCAATCACAAGGCTATGCTTTGTTTTTGGCGACAGCAAAGCCTACAGTTTATGCGAAGCAAATTTTGATTCATTTTGATCTAGCTCGGTATTTTACCGAAATGTATGGCAGTGAATTGACTGGTGAGAGAACCAATAAGGCGGATTTAATCGCTTATATTCTGGAACAACAGCAGTTAGATGCACAGCAATGTATTATGGTGGGTGATCGCCAATATGACATTATTGGTGCACGTGCCAATGAGATTGAAACCATTGCTGTGAATTATGGTTATGGCACGGCAGAAGAGTTGGCTCAAGCACAACCTGTGATCCAAATTTCGCAATTTAGTCAGTTGATTGAAGCTGTTGCTGAATTGAACGCCGAGCGAAAAGTTTCATAAAACGAATTGTAAAAAGCCTCGATGATTCGAGGCTTTTTTATCTCTAATTAGACATTGTGTTTTAAGCGGTATTGCACCAGTTCTTCAATGCTAATCACAGTTAAACCATGGGTTTGTGCATAAGCAAGCACTTGAATACCAGAAGCCATAGAGCCATCAGGATTGGTCAATTCACACAATACCCCAGATGGTTTTAAACCTGCTAGACGTGCTAAATCAATTGTACCTTCCGTGTGACCACGACGGCTTAACACACCGCCTTCACGCGCACGTAAAGGAAATACATGACCTGGACGGCTTAAGTCACTCGCTACTGCGCCATCTTTGGTTGCAGCTAAAACTGTGGTGACACGGTCTTTGGCAGACACGCCTGTGGTTACACCTTGTGCCGCTTCAATCGTTACTGTAAATGCTGTTTTAAATTGGCTGGAATTGTCGACGACCATGGGTGGAAGTTCTAAATGATCAGCTAAGGCTTCTGTTAAGCATAAGCAAACAATACCTGAACCATCACGAATCATTTGCGCCATGGTTTCGACAGTTAAAGTTTCAGCAGCAATAATCAAGTCAGCTTCGTTTTCACGATCAAAATCATCCATCACCAATACAGGTTTGCCTTGGCGGATATCTTCTAAAGCTTGTTGAATACGTTGTTCAGCAGGGGAAAGGGCTGAAAAGAAAAGTTCGGGTTGGATTAAACTAGACATAATGAAACGCTCTCGTAAATTGGATACGGTTGAACATTTCAGGACTGATGTAAAAAATAAGCGTGCACAAAAACAACGCAAAAAGCGTATTTCAGTGGTTTCGTCTTCTTTCATCCGGACTATACCGTCGGCTTTGGTCTCTCACCAAATCTGCGAGTATATAAAAATATATACAGGCTCGTGGGCTGATTAGGTCATTTGATTAGAATGCCTAACTTACCACCGGTGGGGAATTTCACCCCGCCCTGAAGCGATGTGCTTCGATTATAGTCGGATTTTTATGAGAAAAGGCAACTTTTTATAGAATGAATCGTTCTATAAAAATGAAAAAATTTGCTGAGAAGTAGCTCTAGTTTTTCTATCGATCTGTGAAACTGGCAATGGATTTAAATTGAGCATACACTCGAAAGATAAAATAACAATAATTCAAGGAGTCGATAAATGGAGCAAGCAGATAAGACAGAATTAGAACGATTGGCACAACAATTACGTCGGCCTGTGATGAGTCTTCAACCATTTTCACAACTTTCTAATCATGATTTGGCTTGGCTCAATCAACAATTACAACAGGCCATCAAAAATGAGGATCAGAAAATGAATCGTAGTGTGTACCAAACACCTTTTTTCCTTCGTTGGCTGTTTCGAAAAAATAAAATGAGGGAATAGCATGACTCGATTGGCAGTACAGGCAGAGCTGATTAAGCTCGCTCGCATTTTGCAGGTCTCAGAGCAAGAATTAGAGTTTATGCAGTTTTTGGCCCCTGAAAACCTTAGACAGTTTCGGTTTGCGATATTAGAACGACTACAAAATCGTCAGAAAAAGCGTTTCCGTTACCTAGCAGCATGGGTGAGTTGGTTACCACGTTGGGTAAGTGTTTTTATGGTTAAACACTTTTTAGAACCCTTTATTGTCGCCCAGATTGCAGTGTATTTATCTACAGAAAATTCTTATCGAATAGCGAAGCATTTACCTGCAAAAACCATAGCTGCAATTGCTGTTTATTTAGATCCTCGATTGGCAAGAGAACTACTTGGTTATCTTACTACACATCAAATTACCGACATTACTCAAGTTCTATTGGAGCAGCGGGACTTTGTGACAATTGGTCGTTTTGTCAGTATGTTGTCAGATGCGGTATTACAAGATGTGGCGCAAGTGGTCGAGAGTGAAAGTGATCTGTTAGAAATAGCTTTTTATATTGAGTCCCGAGAGCAAATCGATCATCTGGTGCATGTTTTGCCCAAGCAGCGCATTGAGCAAGCCTTATTGATTGTGGGTGATCCAGCCCAGCGACTGGTATGGCCTAAAGTTTTGGCTTTAATGAGTTATATCAGTTATGGACTTAAGCAGGAGCTTGGTGATTTAGCGGTTCAGCAAGGGGAATCCGTTGTGAATGCGATTATTCAAGCCACACAGGAAGACCAATTGTGGGAAGACATGTTGCCTGTCGTGGCCTGTTTGTCGGCGCAAGCACAGAGCTTTGTTGCTAATTTACCGACATTAAGAAGAGTAGAGATTATTCGGAGTATTGTAGAGGCGGCTGATCGTTGTGATTTATGGACGGATATGTTGGTTATTGTGAATTATATGCAAGATGAGGCAAGGGAGGTTGTTGCCACGGCGATTGCCCAAATTGATGAGCAGGTCCTGCATCATATTGCCTATGCATCATTATTACGCTCACAATGGGAAGTTACTTTCGATATTATGCGACGTATGCCAATCGACAAGCAGCAGCTATGTCATCGTATTCTAGATGGTTATATGCAGCAATTAGATCCAGAAACTTATCAATATTTAGATGGGCTATTGGATCGTTATCAGATTCATTCGGCTTAAGCACTAGGCAACGTTTCTCGAATTGGCAATAAGGTTTCTAGAGCATGCTCATAGCCGCGTTCGATTAGTTCATCTAATTTATGCCAGTCAAACATACCGATACCTTCAATGGGCATGCGGATATGTAAATTGGCGCGTTCAATTGCCGCTGTTTGTATCATGGTATCACTCGCAAGGGTCGCGGTACGCATCAAAATCTCTGCCAAACGTGGTGCATGTAGAAGCTTATCTTTGATGATTTTATTCCAGTTCAATAATGCACTTTGATCTGGTTCTTCTAAACCAATTCCTGGGACTCGAATATCATCATGCAAGCTGACATTGCTAGCAATAATGGTGCCTCGCTCTAAGTTTTGCATAACATCTGTGGGGAGATTGTTAATTACACCGCCATCACAGAGCAGGTTTTCATGCCAAGCAACAGGAGGAGCAACACCCGGCACACTCATGCTGGTTCCAACCCAAGTCGCCAGTTCACCTTGATCATGAATCACCGCTTGACCTGTCGTAAGGTTGGTTGAAATACAGTAATAGGTCTGTCTGAGCTCTTCAATTCTGCGACTTCCAAAGATGGCCTGTAATCGGGTATGGAAACGTTGCCCACGAATCAGTGAAACGCGAGGCATGGTGTAATCATTGAGGTAATTTCGTGCGACAAAAGTTTCATAAGCAATATGGGTCATTTCCACACTATCAAAACCACAGGCGACTAGCGCCGCCACAAATGCCCCCATACTGGTGCCCCCAACAATATCAATCGGGATATGTAGTTGTTCAAGCGCACGAATTAAACCAATATGGGCAAAGCCACGTGCACCACCACCACCAAGTACCAAGCCAACGCCTTGGCTGGAGATCTGACGAGCGACGGCGCAGATATCGGCCTGTGCCCATGGGTGAATAAAGTAGTGGGCGCGGGCATGATAGAGCTGTTTCCAAATCAATGTATGCGGAGATGGGTCTCCTTCGGAACGCAGTAAAACCAATTCAATTGGACTTTGCCAATCATGCTGATTCAATACATCCGATAGTCTGGTTTGAGTGGGTGTTTGGTTGGCCTCCGCCAAAATCAATATTCGATCAGCTTGATGTAAACAGCGTTTCGACCATTCATCATCACTGCAATCCGCAGCATAGAGTACATAACAGTGTTTTTCCTCTAAATTGGCCAGCCATTGGCGTAGTTTTAAATCTTCACTACTGTAATCTAATGGGGTTTGGCTAAAACCTACCCCAAATAACGCATCAATATGTGCAGCAGTGACTAAACGAACTTGAGGCCAACGTTGTAAGTGCTCGGTCAGTTTTTCTGCCAGATGTGTGGCAGGGATATGTGCGGATACAGGAATTACTGAAAGTGTACGACTGTGTCCCATTGCATGACAATGTTGTAATTCGGGTTGCGAGCGGTGAATGATGAGTCGAGATAAAGCAAATAACACTTTGGGGTGTTGGTGAATGAAATCTAGAAATTGTTGTTGTGGAATACCGAGTAGAGCAGTGTCACGGACTGCATTGACTGTACCTTGATGAGGTTGATTGGAAATGACACCTGTTTCGCCAACAATATCATGGCGACCAAAATACGTCAGTAAGCCTGCCGAAGTGGTCAATTTGACCCGACCATAAGCAACAATATACACATAATCGGCAATATCATGTGCACAATAAAGCTGCTGTCCTGTTTGTAAATGACGAATATGACAGTGAGGCACCAAGCTTTCTAGGGTGGTGTGATCGGAATCAGCAAAGAGGCTAACTTTGCTAAGAAGATGAGTAATATCCATATTGTTCAAATTATCATTATTGTCTTCTTATTGAACAAATTTTGGTGCTGTTTTACAAGTTTGCTTGCGTAAAACTTGGCCTTATTTTTCAGTGTTTTTGTATTTTGCCCTAGAGGATGAATGGGCTGTGTTTGTGCAATAAAAAAGCCAGTTCATATTGACTGGCTTTTTGAGAATCTTTATAGGTCTTATGCAATTTGTACAGGAATACAGTTTGCAGTGTGGTTCACTGTATTGTCTGGGTTTGCATAAACTAAACGTGGTTTGTGAAGATTGGCTTCGACTTCAGTAAAGTCACCGAAAGTCGCAATAATCACTAAATCACCAACATCAGCTTGATGGGCTGCGCCACCATTCACTGAAATAATACCTGAGTCATCTTCACCACGGATTGCATAGGTGGTGAAACGTTTGCCGTTAGTGACGTTCCATACGTGGATTTCTTCGTATTCACGAATCCCTGCTAAGTCCATTAATACGCCATCAATTGCACAAGAACCTTCATAATGAAGCTCTGCATGAGTCACAACTGCACGGTGAATTTTACATTTTAATAAACGAGATAGCATGGCTAGCGTCTCCTGAGTAAGACCTAAGATGATTATCTTATGGTTGACTTGTCACGTTTTCCGCGGGCTATAGGCGGTTTGATGCGCATTTTGCGCTTAAAAATGCAATATGGCAAGCGGGATTGATCAACAATTCAGTTTAAGCGGGTTTGTAAGCGTTAATTTGATTCATTGCCTGTGACACTTGTCCATCAACAAGCATTTTCACTTGAGATAGGGCATGGTCAATGGCTGCATCCATTAAGCCTTGTTCACTGCTAGGTGCTTTACCAAGCACATGACCAGAAACGCGTTCTTTGGCACCCGGATGACCAATTCCAATACGTAGACGATGGAAATTAGCACCGATATGCGGGACGATATCGCGGAGACCATTATGTCCACCGTGTCCGCCACCTGTTTTCAAGCGAATAATGCCAGGATTCATATCCAGTTCATCATGCGCAATCAGGATTGCTTCAGGTGCAACTTGATAAAATTTAGCGAAAGGGACAACACTTTGACCAGAACGGTTCATAAAAGTGGTAGGAAGTAATAAACGGACATCATGACCTTCGATTTGGCCACGACCACTGTATCCATGAAACTTTGGATCAGCTTTTAAAGAAATGCCATAACGATCTGCAAGCTGTTCAACGAACCAGAAACCTGCATTATGGCGGGTTTGGGCATATTCCTTTCCAGGATTGCCCAAACCAACAATTAGCGAAATATTTGACACTAATTTACGCCTTTAACACTTATGCGCGTTTGAAGTCAGCGTGCATAGGCGTGTTTTTAGCAGGGTGGCGTTGTAACGCTTGGATTTTAACGTTTTCAACTTTGTCACCGATTTTGATTTCGATAACTTCTTCGAAGAAAGCGTTGTTTTCTAAAGCTTTAACGATTTCACGAAGCTCTAAAGTAACGGCTACAGGCTCAGCGCTACCACCATAGATGATTGCTGGGATTTGAGCAGCGTGGCGAAGGCGGCGGCTCGAACCTTTCCCTTGTTGTGCTACTTCACGTGCTTGAGCGTTTAATACGAAGTTTGCCATGGGCATATCCTCATTGAGTTTGAGTAACTAAACTTGCGACCAGTTTAGTGATAGAAAAACCCTAGCGAGCTAGGGTTTAAGAAAAAAAGCTGGGCTATTATAGATAACTATCGAACATTGCGCTAATAGATTCTTCGTTATTGATACGACGAATTGTTTCAGCAACCATGCTAGCAACAGAAACTTGGCGAATTTTACCTAAGCTTAGTGCTTCATCTGAAAGAGGAATTGTGTCAGTAACAACAAGTTCATCAATGACAGAGTTACGAAGGTTATCAATGGCTTTGCCAGATAAAACAGGGTGAGTTGCATAAGCAACAACACGACGAGCACCAAATTGTTTTAGTGCATCGGCCGCTTTGCAAAGCGTACCTGCTGTATCTACCATGTCATCGACGATCACACAGTCGCGATCTTTAACATCACCAATCAAATGCATCACTTGTGATTCATTTGCTTTTTGACGACGTTTATCAATGATAGCCAAATCGATATCACCCATTTGTTTAGCAACAGCACGGGCACGAACCACACCACCAACGTCAGGTGAAACAACCACAAGATTGTGGTGTTGTTGCTGGCGTAGGTCAGCGAGTAATGCTGGCGTACCATAGATGTTATCAACAGGGATATCGAAGAAACCTTGAATTTGGTCTGCGTGCAAGTCAATCATTACTACACGGTCAATACCAACAGTTGTCAGCATGTCTGCAACAACTTTCGCAGTAATCGGTACACGAGCAGAGCGTGGACGACGATCTTGGCGAGCATAACCAAAGTAAGGAATGACAGCAGTGATACGACCAGCACTTGCACGACGCAAAGCATCAGCCATCACCAAGATTTCCATTAGGTTATCATTGGTAGGGGCACAAGTAGACTGGACGACAAAAACGTCTTTACCACGAACATTCTCAGTAATTTCAACTGAAATTTCACCATCAGAGAACTTGCTAACAGAAGCAGCACCTAAAGGAATATGTAAATGGCTTACGACTTTTTGAGCGAAATGTGGATGAGCACTTCCACTAAAAACGACAAGATTGGGCATGAAGCACCCTTGGCGGTTGGCTTATAATGAATTTGGATGGCAGGGGCGGCTGGATTCGAACCAACGGATGCCGAGATCAAAACCCGGTGCCTTACCACTTGGCGACGCCCCTAATGCGGCAGAACTTTAAAGGTTTTAAAAGATAATGTCAATATATTTGAGCAAATATCAATATAAAACAAGTCTGTCTAAGATATGGCAGGGGCGGCTGGATTCGAACCAACGGATGCCGAGATCAAAACCCGGTGCCTTACCACTTGGCGACGCCCCTAAATTCGATACTATGTAATGGCAGGGGCGGCTGGATTCGAACCAACGGATGCCGAGATCAAAACCCGGTGCCTTACCACTTGGCGACGCCCCTAAATATTACATGTATCTACAGATGAAAATTGGCAGGGGCGGCTGGATTCGAACCAACGGATGCCGAGATCAAAACCCGGTGCCTTACCACTTGGCGACGCCCCTAACAGGTAACTTCAAAATGTCTTAGAGGTGATTCTGCTAAACTGTTGACCAAGTAAGCTTTACAAGGCGCGTTTTGCAAAATTTGCTCTATATTCATTTCATCGGTTACTTCAGTAAAAACACAAGCACCTGTACCTGTAAGCTTTGCTAGACCAAATTGATCTAAATATTGCATTGCTTCATCTACTTCAGGGTATAACTGTCGAGCCAGAGGTTCAAAGTTATTTCCAAAATTAGAAGGTTGTAACTGATAGGCGCAAAATGTAGTGATCTTAGAATCTCTTGTCAATGTTTTTTGTGAAAAAAGCTGTTGAGTGCTGATAAAACAGTCAGGTTTTAAGATTATGAATTTTTTTTGAGCTAAGTCTATGAATGATAAATGTTCACCGATGCCTTCTGCCCATGCATTACGACCTAAAACAAAGATCGGAACATCTGCCCCAAGCTGTACGCCATAATCGGCTAATTGCTGTTCATCTAAGCCGCATTGCCAGAGCTGATTCAGTACAATCAGTGTGGTTGCTGCATTGGATGAACCACCACCGAGACCAGCGCCCATTGGAATGTTTTTTTCAATGCTGATAGTTAGCCCACAGATTTTTTTTGCATGTGGTTTGAGTAGCTGTGCAGCACGATAGATTAAGTTTTGTTCAAGAGTGACTTCGTTCAGACCCTCAATTTGAATGATTTGCTCTGAGCATTGCTCAAAAGTCATCCAGTCATATAGATCAATCAGTTGAAAAATAGTCTGTAATTCATGATAACCATTGTCACGACGACCTGTAATATGCAGAAACAAGTTCAATTTTGCAGGGGAAGGCACTCTAATCATAAAAACAATCTAAATCATCGGTTTTGAATCACCATTGTAATACGGTTTTCTTTGTTATCGACAAGTGCTTGCTTCAATAAAAGTTTATTGGGAAGGGTTTGCGCATCGTTATAGCTAAAATCAACCGTCCAGCCATCTTCAACTAACTGCTTTAGACGATTATTTTCATCTTTATTCACTTGTGCATCTTGAGTCGCAGGCTTAGCTTGTACCCAATAAGCGAGATGCATAATCGGTGCTTGCCAACCAGTTGCTTTCTCAAGTAACTCTTCAGGTGTTTCAGCCGTAATTAGACCTGTTTTGGCACTGTTTAATGTCACTTCACCCGGTTTACCTTCGATCTGGGTTTTACCAACTCCTAAAATTCCAGTGAGTTCAATATCAAACTGATCCTGTTGTTGAACCCATGTGAAAAAAGCACTGCCAGATTGTTGTGGTGTGCGGACACCGATTTTACCTTGTAAGCTAAAATTATTTTCATCTTGAACTTGTGGTGATGCAATCACTTTATTTGGCTGACTTAAATGTTGGCAACCAGTTAAAAATAGAACGCTACTACTACAAACGGTGATGCATAATTTTGAAAACAAGCGCATGAATTTAACTCTTTTTTACGGTGATGGGTAAGATTAAGCTATCAAGTTGTTGTAATTGTGGGGCATTGGCATGTTTTTGTTTCAATTGCTGTAACACCTCGCTAAATTGCGTGAGTGCGCCTTGCATATATAGGGCTTTAGCATAACGAATACCAATATTGACATTCTCACTCAGCGAATACGCTTGGCCCAAGACTTTGGATGCGGTATCGAAATCATTTTGTAAAAAGGCGATATAGCCTAAGGTGTCTAGGATAGATGCCTGTTCTGGGGCAAAATCTAACGCTAGTTCTGCATATTTACGTGCTTCTTTAAGGCGACGGTTTTGTAGTGCCAGTGTATAGGCATAAGCATTGAGATAGGTTGGGCTATTGGGCTCAATTATTAAGAGTTGCTTTAATGTTTTGTCTAATTTATCTCGATCGGTATATGGGTCGAGTAATAATACTTCGGCATAAATCAATTCAGGATCGTCGGGTAGACTCTTAATTGCTTCATCCAGTAAGGCCAAAGCCGCCTTTTTATTATCCATCTTCTTTAAAATATCGGCCTGTGCTTGATATAAGAAACTGGCATGTTGTGGATAGTTGACTCGTTCTTGGGTCAAGAAGCGTAAGGCATCATTCAGTTGACCTTGTTTTTCAAAGATCGCAATCATATTGCGTCGAGAAACGATATATAAACTACCATCGACTAGGCGATAGTATGCTTTTGCAGTTTCATAATGTTGTTTACGTTGTGCATTGATCGCAAGGTAATAATAAGCCTCATTTTGGTATTTTGCCGATGAGCGCAATTCAACCAGATATTGTTCGGCTTTTTCGTATTGCTTTAAGTCAATACTGGTCAAGCCTGCAATAAAGAGCGCTTCTTCTGCCTTGGGATGATCTTTAATAATATCTTCAAGTTTATCCAAGGCTTCTTGTTGCTGATTAATTTGAATGTAATAACGTGCTTCTGCCATGCGAACATCAATATTGTTCTTGTTTTTGCGACTAGCTTTTTCAAACCATTGTTTGGTTTCTTCATCATTCTGCAAAGCCATTAATAGGTTGGCTTTCATTAGAATAAAACTGGTTGATTTTGAACGCTTGCGTAATGCACGATTAATATTATTCAGTGCTTGTTCATACAAACCATCTTGCGCTTCTAAACCTGCAATTAAAGCGAGAATAGAGGGATTGTTGCGCTCCTCACTGGCACGGAGCGCATTGAGTAGAATCTCACGATCTTGTGCTTGTTCAGGTGCAATACCCGCCAAAATCTGTTCAAGATCGGCAGTAGGATCAATATTGAGAATCTTATCCAGCGTCTTGGCTGCTAACTCATATTCATGTGTTTTTAACGCGATATGAGACAAATAGAACAGGGCTGGAACATCTTTGGGTTCTTGTTCAACCCAATGCGTGGCAATATTTAAAGCAGCTTGTAAATCATTGTATTCTAAAGCAATGTCTAAGGCACGTTGTTTAATGGTGGTTGAGTTACTACGAATCGCAAGCACAGTATAATTATGTAGTGCCGTTGCAATATCGTCATAAGCAAGAGAAAATTCAGCAATCATGCTCTGTTGCAGTGCATGCTCAAAGCTCTTATCTGCATACATGTCGTGTATTGCTTGTGCAGAGACATAAGAGCTCATGCTACCTAACAACAAGATTGTGGTAGAATACCGTCTAATCGTCTTGCCGCTAAAAAGGGTACGGCGATATAGCTGACGCAATTTTTATTGATCCAAAGTAATGCTTTTTATGACACCGATGTTGCACAATAACATAAATTTAGCGAAATGATGATCTGATATGTCTTTCTTTGCATTGGGCGTCAACCATCAAACAGCCTCTGTTGAACTTCGCGAACAAATTGCTTTCAATGCAGAGCGATTAGCTGCGCTATTGCTTGAGCAAAACCAACATGCATCACTGAATGATTTAGTGGTGGTGTCGACCTGCAATCGTACCGAAGTGTATGCCATGACTGAGGATGCGGATAGCGTCCTGAGTTGGCTGGCCCAAGTGAATAATATTGATGTAAAACAGTTAATTCATCATGTTTATCGTTACGAAAATGCCCAAGCAGTTACACATTTAATGCGTGTTGCCAGTGGTTTAGACTCGCTGATGCTGGGTGAGCCGCAAATTTTAGGGCAAGTGAAAAGTGCATTGGCGCTGTCAAAAGATGCAGAAACTGTTTCGCCTGAATTGAATAGTGTCTTTGAATATGCCTTTTATGCAGCAAAGCGCGTCCGTTCTGAAACCTCGGTAGGAAGTCATGCTGTTTCAATGGGTTATGCGGTTGCGCAACTGGCCTCACAAGTGTTTAGCCACACGGAAAAACTCACAGTGATGGTGGTCGCGGCAGGCGAGATGAACACCTTGGTTGCCAAACATTTGGCCGAAATGGGGGTTGCTAAAATCCTGATTTGTAACCGTAGCCGCGAACGTGCAGATCTGTTGGCACAAGAAATTGCCCATCAAGTTGATGTGGAAATTATTCCCTTTGCTGAGCTTGCACAAAACTTGCATAGAGCGGATGTCGTCTCTAGCTGTACAGGTAGTTTGCATCAAGTGATTGAATATTCAGACGTTAAAGCTGCATTAAAAAAGCGTCGCTATCAACAAATGTTGATGGTCGATTTAGCTGTTCCGCGTGACATTGATCCGAAAGTGGAATCATTGGATAACGTGTATTTGTATGGTGTTGATGACTTACAAAGTGTAATTGATGAAAACCTAGCGCAACGTCGTCAGGCCGCAGTTGAAGCTGAAATCATGGTCAATCAATTGGCAACCCAATTAATGACCCAACAAAAGGTCAAAGAAGCCAGTGGTACCATTCAAGCTTATCGTCAACATAGTGAAGAAGTCAGTCAAAAAGAATTGGCGCATGCTTTAGAATCGTTGCAACATGGAAATACTGCTGAACAGGTCTTACAAGAGTTTGCACATCGTCTGACCCAAAAGTTGATGCACCCAACCTCAATTTTACTTAGAGAAGCAGCTAAAGCTGAAAATCCAGATTACTTTGAATGGCTACAGCAACATCTACAAGATGTGTTTGAACATGAGCGTAAGCCACGCCAGTAATGGACAATTAAGACAATAAACGCAAACTAATCTGTTTGGTCAATTCATTCAGTTGTTGACGTAAATTACGCGATTCAATTAAAGAAATTGGCGATTTGAGCTTTAAGCGCAAATACTTCTCTTGTAGCCCTAGCGCATATTCTTTTGCAAGTTTATCGGCAACTTCAGGTGCTTGGGTTAAGGATTGGATATTGGTACGCTGCATAATATCCGCCAGTTCATGGCTATAACTACTACAAGCGCCCAGCACATAATAGGTTGCAAGTTCCTGATCATCAGGAAGATCATCAAATACAATATTCAGTGCCGCTAAAATCTTCGCCAATAATTCATTTTGATCAATCACCGCGCGTAGCTCTTCAAAATGAATATACAGGAAGGGGTGGTGCATTAAAATTGCCACTGCAAAATCTTCATCCTTGGTCTGAATATTAAAAGATAAAGAGGCATCGTGGCTGATTTGTGGCGTGAAGCGTTTGCCTAGACCGAGTTTTTCACGGAAAGACTGACTCAGTAGATAACGAAATGAACCATGTTTGGGTAGTAGTTCTGTTAATTCACGCAGTTCACCCATGACCAGACTTTTACCTTCGGGTGTACTGACGTCATGCTGTCCTGTTAAATGGGCAAACACAAAGTCTGATAACAGTGGTGCTTGCTGTAATAATTTTTGGAAATTTTCTAAGCCTTCACGACGAATCAGCGAGTCTGGATCGTGCTCATTCGGAAGCACAAAGAATTTTAGTTCACGACCATCATTGAGTAGTGGCAATGCAATTTCCAAGGTGCGTCGAGCTGCTTTTTGACCTGCGGCATCTCCATCAAAGGCAATCGTAATTCGAGAATTTTGTTTAAACAGGGTGGTTAAATGATCGGCATTACTGGCCGTTCCCAGTGTCGCCACTGCACCATTGATCCCATATTGCTGTAAGGCAATGACGTCCATATAACCTTCGACCATCAACCAATCATTGGCTTTGAGTTTACGACCTTCGTATAGACCATAGAGCAGCTGGTTTTTATGGAATACTTCAGAATCAGGTGAGTTGATATATTTGGGTTTAATCTCATCGTTTAAGGCACGACCACCAAAACCTACTACACGTCCTTTATGATCACGGATCGGGAAAATCACTCGTTCACGCAATAAATCGAAATCTCGACCGCTATCACTGGAACGAATTAAGCCCAGTTGTTTTAACCCTTCAATATCTTGTGGGAAGGCTTTTTCTAAATGTTGCCAGTCTTCTGGGGCATAACCCAAACGCCAAAATTGAATGGTTTGTGGGGATAAGCCACGTTGTTTAAAATAGTTTTGTGCCTTTTGACTATTAGGGAGTTGGCGTTCATAAAATTGGGCGACATTTTCTAACAAGTCGTAGAGATTACCTTCTTGTACTTGTTCTTGAATGTTAAATGAAGGATCAAACTGCGCAAAAGGATCATCCATATAGTGATCCATATCAACAAAATGATCGTCCAGCGCTTCCTGGATAGAAGGAGCTGGTGCTGTTGATTGCTCTTGCGGGGTTTGTGTGATTTGCGGAGCTACAGCCTGTTGTGGGCTGCGTTTATAGGATAATTTTTTATTGTCGTGATTATCTTTGGGTAATTCGATGCCTGTCTGATTAGATAAATCTTTCATTACATCGACAAAGTTACGGCTATCAATGTCCATCAAAAAGCGAATGGCATTGCCATTGGCTTGGCAACCGAAGCAATGATAGTACTGCTTATCTCGATAAACATGGAATGAAGGTGACTTTTCCTGATGGAAAGGACAGCAACCCGAATAAGTACGTCCCGTCTTTTTTAACTTCACACGTTGACCGATCAGATCGACAATGTCGGTTCGATCTAAAATTTGATCAATCGTATGTTGTGGAATTGCCATGTGTGTTTAACCATTTAAGACTGGGAGTAGAACATTGTTGCACTGCAAAATGTCAGGAATCATTGTTGCATAAAATAAAAAACAGGCAAGGGAGACTTGCCTGTTTGATGTATCAGATGATTGCAAATTAGTTTGCAGCATCGTCCTCAGATGTATTGCTCGCTTCTGGCTTATCGAGTAGGCCAAAGCTTAAACGGTTTTTCCAACTCGGTTTATTTTCCGTGGTTGCTGCTGGTGCTTCAGGTGCTACCACTGGAGCAGGTGTGGCTTGTTCAGTTTCAGGTTTATCAAACAAACCGAAGCTTAAACGGTTGGTTAAGCTGCGTTGTTCAGTATCGCTGCTTACTTCATCTTTTTTCGTTTGAACCGTTTTAGATTCGCGACCCAATAAACCTAAAGTTGCACGATTCACCCAACTACCTTCTTTACGTGCAGCACGTAAATTCACTTCACCATTCGATTTTACGAGATTTGGATAGTTGAGTTTTAAGATATCAATATATTGCTGAGAGGTCGCATTATCGCCAAGTTTTTGATAGCTATAAGCCAAAGTCGCTAATGCTTCAGGCGTTTGTGGTGTTTGCGGATAGTGTTCAATCACCCATTGCGCGCGCTCAGCAGCAGCAAGCCATGCTTTACGTTCAATGTTGAAACGCGCTGCGTTCATTTCGCTTTCAGCCAGTTCTTGACCAATAAACTTCATACGCTGTGCAGCATCAACAGAATATTGGCTACTTGGGAAGCGACGAATCAGTTCTACGAAGTTTTGATAAGCAACTTTGACATAGCTCACATCACGGTGTGATTGCTGTAAAGAAGTATAGCGAATCAAACTGTCGTAATTCATTTCCATGTTGGCTACGCCACGAACATAGTAGGCATAATCAACATTTGGATGTTGAGGATTTAATCGAATGAAACGATCTGCAAGTGCAATCGTACCTTCATAATCTTTTTGCTTGAATTTTGCATAAAGCAGCTCAAGTTGAGCTTGTTGCGTATATTGCCCAGTTGGATAGTACGTGTCTAAAGCTTCAAGTGACTTTACTGCATCGGTATATTGATTGCGTTCAAGCGATTTTATGGCTTTTTCAAAATAAACTTGTTCACTTGATTGTGGTCCTTTATCCACCACATCTTTCTTACTTGGATTGCTGCTACAGCCCACAAATGCAGACGCTACACCTAAAGATAGTGCAAGCACCGTAATTTTATAACGTGGTAGCGACATAAAAACTCCTCTGTTATTCTGGGCAATGAGCTACAATGGTGCTATTAAACCATTTTTGTACCGATCATCAAATGACTTCAGCACAATCTTCCAATTCAAACATCTCTGAAACAGATTTCTTACTCGAAGATTCTGTGGATGCAGATAATCATAATTCCGACTCAACTGCAACACGTTTATCGTTGCAAATTCAACTTGATGAAAACTATTTAGGTCAACGTATTGATCAGGTTGCCGCATTGGTTTGGAGCGAGTTTTCTCGTGAAAAACTCAAGCAATGGATGAAAGACGGTCATCTGTTGGTAAATGGTAACATTGTTAAACCGAAGTACCGTTGTGAAGGCAATGAGCTGCTTACGCTTGAAGTTGAACTTGAGACACAAACTTCGAGCCAACCTGAAAATATTCCATTAAATATTGTCTATGAAGATGACGATATTATTGTAATCAATAAAGAAGTGGGGATGGTCGTTCATCCAGGCGCAGGCAATCCAACTGGAACCTTAGTGAATGCGTTACTTTATCATGCGCCAAAATTGGCAGAGCTGTCTCGTGCAGGCTTGGTACACCGTATTGATAAAGACACCAGTGGTCTATTGGTGGTTGCAAAAAATCTGGAAGCTCAATTTTCTCTGAGCAAGCAGTTAGCCAAGAAAACCGTTTATCGCGTTTATGATTTAGTTGTGTATGGTAATGTCATTGCGGGTGGCACCATTGATGAACCGATTAAGCGTCATCCTGTAGACCGTGTCAAAATGGCGATCTTACCGGGTGGGCGTGATGCGGTAACACATTATAATGTGAAAGAACGCTTCCGTGACTTTACCCGTATTCAGGCACAACTTGAAACAGGGCGTACCCATCAAATTCGTGTGCACTTTAGTTATCTTGGGCATGGTTTGGTTGGCGATCCTGTTTATGTCAATCGCGTGCGTTTCCCAGCAGGTGCATCAGAAACATTAACCGATAAGTTACGTAGCTTTAAGCGTCAAGCTCTACATGCAGCCAAACTCGGTTTGGTACATCCACGTACAGGTGAAGAAATGATGTTTGAAGCGCCTTGGCCTGAAGATTTTACTCAGTTGCTTGAAGTCCTACGTAGTGAAAATGAAGCGTATTAAGTAAAGTTCCTTTTTAATAAAGGATGATTTGTTCAGATCCTCCCTTTGAAAAGGGAGGTTGGGAGGGATTTTATGGAATTTGTAAAAGGTCTGCCTAATGGTGTTTATGTTGGGCAAACACGAATTGAACATGCTCAAACCATTGCAACAGCAAATGAAAATCTGTCTGGGTTTAATCTGGCGTTGCATGTCAATGATGATGCACAACGTGTTCAGCAGCATCGTATGGTCTTGTTGAATCAGTTATCTGTATTTGGTGTAGATAAAATCACATGGATGACGCAAACCCATAGCACGATTTGTCATACCGTAAATGAACAAATTCCATTTATTGCGCTTGAAGGCGATGGCTTGGTTACACAAAAAGCAGGTCATGCTTTAATGATGATGACAGCTGATTGCCTGCCTGTAGTCTTGGGCAATGCCGAAGGGACTGAGGTTGCCAATCTACATGCTGGTTGGCGTGGCTTGGCTAATGGGATTATCGAAAATACAGTCGCTGAATTGCAGTCTCAGCCGAGTTGGGCATGGTTGGGTGCTGCGATTAGCCAACCGTGTTTTGAAATAGGTGCAGAAGTCAAAGCCGCTTTTTGTGAAAAATATCCTGAACTCGAAACTGCTTTTGTTGCTGGTCAAGTGATGGGTAAATATCATGCGGATCTTTATGCGATTGCTCGCTTTATTTTAAACCGTTTGGGCGTGGAAACTGTTTTAGGCGGAGATCAGTGCTCTTATCAACAAGCCGAAGATTATTTTTCTTATCGTCGTGATACAAAAACAGGACGAATGGCAACTTTTGTATTCATGCAATAAATTGCATCCCTTGTGTTGTTGATTCGCCATGTCGTAGTGAAAATGTTAAACTTGATCTAATTCATTGGTTTTTAAAATTCTCCATGTCTGTTATTGAGCAAATTACTCCCCAAGTTAAAGTTTGTGTGGTTTATCATAGCCCTTATGGGCATACGGCCAAAGTTGCGCAATATATTACTCAGGGTGCCGAGCAGGCGGGTGCAGAGGTGCATCTCATTTCTGTGGCTGCGCCACAGTGGGACTTATTAGACCAAGCAGATGTGATTGTTATTGGTTGTCCAACCTATATGGGCAGTCTCACAGCTGCATTGAAACAGTTTATGGAAGATTCATCTAAACGCTGGTTGGCACGGGCATGGCAAGGCAAACTGGCTGCTGGTTTTACCAATGGGGGCGGTCTTAGTGGCGATAAATTGGCGGTATTGCAGCAAATTAACTTATTTGCGATGCAACATGGCATGGTGTGGGCTGGTTTGCCATTTATGCCAACGGGAAGAAGCGCTTTAGATATTAACCGTATGTCGAGCTTTCTGGGCTTAATGACTCAGTCAGATAATGCCAGTGTTGAAATTACTCCACCTGAAGGTGATTTGGAAACTGCACGCAAGTTCGGAAAATATTTAGCTGAATTAAGATTGACGCATATCCCAGTTTAATCTTGAATGAAAAAAACCTCCAATAATTGGAGGTTTTTTTCATTTATACAGCAGACGAGATTTATCACGTTGCCAATCACGGTCTTTTTCTGTGGCACGTTTGTCGTGTAATTGCTTACCTTTCACCAGCGCAATTTCCAACTTAACCAAACGGCCTTTCCAGTAACAAGCCAACGGCACACATGAATAGCCTTTTTGATTCACTGCACCCAAAAGCTTTTCTAGCTCACGACGAGAGAGTAGCAACTTACGCGTACGTGTTGCTTCTGGAACCACATGGGTTGATGCAGACAATAACGGCTGAATTTGTGAGCCCAGCAAAAAAGCTTCGCCATTTTTAAAAATCACATAGCTTTCAGTGAGGGTCATACGTCCTGCACGCAAAGACTTTACTTCCCAGCCTTGGAGGGACATGCCTGCTTCAAATTTTTCTTCGATAAAGTAATCGTGACGCGCTCTTTTATTTTGAGCAATCGTGCCACCATTATGTTTTTTTACAACTGTTGCTTGCGCCATAATTCAAACTTCCACAATTACAGCTATTGTGCCGTAAAACGCAACCTTTTTCCAATGTTTAGGAATTTCGCGTTTAGAGCCAAGATTTGTTAAAATACGCTCCTTATCTCATTAACTAGAGTACAACGCATGTCTAAAACACGTGTGATTTATCCGGGGACTTTTGATCCAATTACCAATGGACATGTTGATTTGGTTGCAAGAGCATCAAAAATGTTTGATGAAGTTGTGGTTGCAATCGCGATTGGTCATCATAAGAATCCTGTGTTTAGTTTAGAAGAGCGTGTTGAATTAGCCAAAGCATCATTGAGTCATTTGACCAATGTTGAGTTTGTTGGTTTTGATGGTTTACTGGTTAATTTCTTCCGTGAACAGCGTGCAACAGCCGTACTCCGTGGTTTAAGAGCAATTTCTGATTTTGAATATGAATTTCAATTGGCGAATATGAACCGTCAACTTGATCCACATTTTGAATCAGTCTTTTTAACTCCCTCTGAGCAATATTCATTTATCTCATCGACATTGGTAAGAGAAATTGCTCGTTTAAAAGGTGATGTGACCAAATTTGTGCCTGCCATTGTGGTTGAGGCCTTTGAACGTAAACATCAACAAGGTTGGTAGCGTGTCTTTATATATTACAGATGAATGCATTAACTGTGATGTCTGTGAACCTGTTTGTCCCAATGAAGCCATTTATATGGGTGAGCTGATTTATGAGATCGATCCTGCACTCTGTACAGAATGCATCGGTCATCATGATCAGCCACAGTGTCAGTTGTTTTGTCCAGTTGATTGTATTCCGCTCGATCCGCAACATGTCGAATCGCATGATGACTTGATGGCGAAATACAAAAAGTTAACTGCGCAAAAAAATGCGAGCAATTAATTTCGATCTTTGATAAGATGCGCCACGAAGTGGGCTGGACGGTCGCTGCTGTGGAGGTCTCCGTGACTGAAACAGGGGAGGAAAGTCCGGGCTTCATAGGGCAAGGTGCCAGGTAACGCCTGGGCGGCGAAAGCCGACGGCAAGTGCAGCAGAGAGTAGACCGCCTCATTCGTGAGGTAAGGGTGAAAGGGTGCGGTAAGAGCGCACCGCGTGTCTGGTAACAGTTCACGGCAAGGTAAACCCCACCAGAAGCAAGACCAAATAGGAATCCTGAGGCACGGCCCGTGCTGGATTCGGGTAGGTCGCTTGAGCGTATGAGTGATTGTACGCCTAGAGGAATGATCGTCCTCGACAGAACCCGGCTTATAGGCCCACTTCTCAAATTTTTTAAAATTGTGCTTGACGTGTGTATTGAAAGTTAAGATAATGCGCCCACAGTTTTCGGCTATGTAGCTCAGTTGGTTAGAGCACCGCACTCATAATGCGGGGGTCACAAGTTCAAGTCTCGTCATAGCCACCATTTTATAGACCACGCTCCTGCGTGGTCTCTTTTTGTCTGTAGTTTTTGTAATCTTCAAAATAATCTTTTGACACTAGATTCTCTGGTTATTTTTAATTGAATAAAAGCTCATTCATGACTCAATTTTGTCGTTGACGCAGAGATCTGTTGAAATTTGATCAATTGATGGCTGATAGCATAAAAACTGTTCATATGTTCTATATTTTCAAGGTCATAGACTTGACCAACTGAATCGAAAACTAGATAATGCGCACACAGTTTACGGCTATGTAGCTCAGTTGGTTAGAGCACCGCACTCATAATGCGGGGGTCACAAGTTCAAGTCTCGTCATAGCCACCATTTTAAAAACCACGCTCCTGCGTGGTTTCTTTTTGTCTGGATTTTGCTCGAAAAAATAATGCATCAGATATGCAAAAGCCTGTAAATGAGTTATTCATTTACAGGCTTTATTTTTTATAGATGCTTTTCGATGCTGGCGAGGGTTTGTGGGCTTTCATAGAACGGTTTTAGGATCAGCGTAATAATCGGTTCTAATACGCCGTGCTCATCTAATGCTTTCACAACTTTTGGATAGAATCGCACAGCCTCATTCAGCAGGTCAGTTTCTTCTAAGCCAATTGCAGCAAAAACATCTTCCAGACTTTCATCTTTATAGAAGTCATAAAACACCTTAACACCGTATAAAATCAAATCTTGTATGAACGTGGACTGGCGTAATTCTTTCCAGTACTCGTAAATCATCACGAAGAACTCTTCTACATCCAGTGGTGTCACTTGTTTGGTGTATTCTGATAAAGGCTGGGCTTTGTTGTCGTCCCAGATATTGCGCGCAAGGCTCTCAAGGTCATCATTTGAAAGCAAGCTGAGATCAACCAGTTGTTCTTGAATGAATCGACCAATACTTTCTTCAATCTTTTGTTCAATACGCTGCTGTTGGCGATGCGAAAAGC
Source organism: Acinetobacter sp. 102 (assembly GCF_037028485.1). NCBI lineage: Bacteria > Pseudomonadati > Pseudomonadota > Gammaproteobacteria > Moraxellales > Moraxellaceae > Acinetobacter > Acinetobacter sp. 102. The sequence goes on along the minus strand of NZ_JAZEZK010000017.1, from coordinate 12,004 downwards.
TTTTTAGTTTTTGTTGCCATTCGTATTTGCTTTCAGAAATATGCGCTTCATCTGACTGAGCAAATAATTTTGGTAATTTGTTTTGTAGTGTTGTGGTGGCGATGTATTGGCACAACTGCTGAATCGAAGGGCTTTCTTTTAAAAACTGATTTAAATAATGGCGAATATTTTCCAGCTCTAAAAACTTGGATAGCCACATTTCAAACTGGTGATCTGAGAATACGTCTTGTAACTGTGCAGATGACTGTAAAGAAAAGACATGCAGTCTTTGTGCAATTTCTCCAATAAATTCTAACAGACCTGCACCGAGTTGCATTTCAAATGCATAGCGTTTTACAACCGCCTGAATTTGTTCTAATTCAACCACTTCCTTGAGCTGAATATTAGGTGCATGTTGGAGAAAAAGTTGAATAAATTGCTGGAAAAAATCAGCAGAAAGTTGAGTGGTGAGTTGATTTTTATAAAATGAAACTTGCTCAAGCATTAAAGCTTGAGCAAGTAATTGTGACTTTTCAGAAACAATTTTTTCAGTCATTCGCGGTCCATCCATTGACGATCGGGTAGCGTCGCTCACGACTGAAGGCACGTGAACTAATACGTGGTCCAATCGCACCCTGACGACGCTTGTATTCATTACGATCTACCAAGCGAATGACTTTTTCGACCACTTCAGCTTCGTAGCCTTTGGCGATAATATCTGCTTGGCTGAGATCTTCTTCAATATAAGCATATAAGATGGCATCAAGTACATCATAAGCAGGTAATGAATCTTGGTCTTTTTGATCTGGACGAAGTTCTGCTGATGGTGGACGAGTAATCACACGCTCTGGAATCACAGGTGTTTCTTCAAGCGTGTTACGGTATTTTGCTAATTCAAATACAATGGTTTTATACACGTCTTTCAGCACTGAAAAACCACCAACCATATCGCCATAGAGGGTGCAATAGCCTACCGAGATTTCAGACTTGTTGCCTGTAGATAGCACGAGATTACCAAATTTATTAGATAAACCCATCAGTAAAGTACCGCGAGTACGTGCTTGTAAATTTTCTTCAGTTGCATCAGCAGGGGTATTACCAAAGAATGGGAACAAGGTTTGCATGAAGCTATTTACGATTGGGTGAATCTCGGCAATACCAAAGGTGACGCCCATACGACGTGCTTGTTCAGTTGCATCTTCTACACTCATTTGTGAGGTGTAGGTATAAGGCATCATTACAGCCTGTACTTTATCTGCACCAATGGCATCAACCGCAATGGCCAATGTTAAAGCTGAATCGATTCCGCCAGATAAGCCAAGAATCACACCTGGGAAGCCAGAGCGTTGCACGTAGTCACGTGTTGCCATCACTAAAGCTTGATAAATCTCGGCAAAAGTTTCTAATGTAGGAATCGCATCAGTTGCTTTGAACTGTTTTTGTTCTGCATCATATTCAGCGTAAGCAAGCGCTTCTTGAAAGCTTGGTACTTGCAGTGCAAGTTGGCCGCTATTATTGCTGACAAAGCTTGAACCATCAAAAATAAGGTCGTCTTGTCCACCCACTTGGTTGACATAGACAATATTTAGACTCAATTGTTTTGCAAGTTCATTGAGGGTTTGAATGCGGTGTTGTGGTTTGCCCACTTCATACGGTGAAGCATTTAAGACCAGAACTGTTTCAACATTCAATTGACTGAGTTGTTTAACGGTATTCAGTGACCAAACATCTTCACAAATCAAGACACCGAATTTATGGCCTAGATATTCAAAAACAAGATGTTGATGACCTTCTTGGAAATAGCGTTTCTCATCGAACACGCCATAATTTGGCAGGTTTTGTTTGTTATAAACACCTAAAACTTGCCCGTCTTTCATGACAGCAGCGGAGTTATAGCGATGACCATCCTCAGTTTGGTGCACAAAACCGAATACCATCAAGATATCTTTTACTTCGCTTAATTGGGCAAACGCTTTTTGAGTGCGCTTTTGTAGATTTGGTCGGAGTAATAGGTCTTCAGCAGGGTAACCAAGCGTAGAAAGTTCAGGGAAGATGATCAAATCAGCCTGTTGTTGTTTCGCTAAATTTGCTTGCTCAACCATCTTTTGAGTATTTGCATCAATATTGCCAATGTGCGGAGAGAATTGAGCAAGGGCAACTTTAAAATTTTTCATTCAAACCTAATCCTAAGTCTTAACAAGTTCTGATATACAAGTTGTTGATTTATATGGGTATAATTATTTAAAACAAGTGTATATCATGGCGCCAAACATTTTATATCTTAAAGAAAAATGACAAGTTTACTAATATATACTAAATGCACATTTTTCTGCGTAAAAATAACAAGTTTTTCTGTATAAAACAGCAACATTTCTCAATGTTTGCGTGATTATGGTGCATGATTATAAATAAATTGAATAGAGTCATATAAAGTTTTTTTCATGTCATTTTCGCATGTAAGCATGACACCCTAATTACAAGATCAACAAACAATAAAAAATTGAGAAAAAAGAACAACTTTAGGTTTTTACTTTACATTTAAAAATATTTAAAACAGTTGTACTTTTTTGAAAGATGTTATTGTTCAATAATTTAAAATTATATTGTGTGTTTTTTATACCGTTTATCGGGAATATCTTTGCGACACTTGAGTGTACATTTGTGCACTGCTATTATCCTAATTAATGTGAACGGATGTGCACTTTGATACTCATCAAGTGTAACCAAGCACGTAAAATGAAGAGGTAACAACAATGTCAGTTTTATTATTTCCTGTAATTGCTTTTGGTTTGGCTGTAGTCGTTGGTCGTGTGGGTACAGTAATGTTCCAAGAAAAAGATCAACAAGTTTAATTGATCATTAAATTTTGATTCATTTTTGATGAGGTAACGAACAATGTCAGTTTTATTATTTCCGGTAATTGCTTTTGGTTTAGCTGTGGTTGTTGGTCGTATTGGAACAGTAATGTTTCGCGAACAAGATCAGCAGGCCTAACCTAGTTTTTAAATAGTCATTTTAAATAAAGAGGTGCGAAATTATGACTTCAACAATTTTATTGCCTGTAATCGCCTTGGTATTCGCTATTGGTGTTGGGCGTATTGGTACCATTGTTAAGGATGCGATGCGTGTAGATTTTACGACTGATATGGATGATAGTCATGAACTTAATAATGAAACTCAAAAAGGCACTGCTGCATAATTTTTCTTGCACAATGCTTACTTAAAAAGCTCTGTAGTTAAAACTTACAGGGCTTTTTTATTTTTTAGAATAATGTTGGGGATTTTGTGGAAAAACACATCTCGTGCAATATCACCTTGTTGTTCGATGTTATAACTAGAAAAGGCTTTGTTTTTTATAAATTGATATCGATATGGATTGTATTGCTTAAAACTGAGGTAATAGCCAACTTGAAGGATTGCACCTTTAACAACCACATTGATTCCTTGCTGAAACTGTAAAATATGCGCTAGTTCGTGAATAAAGATTCCCTGCAAGGATGTGGAGCATGTTGAATAGTCAGGGCTAAAGTATTTCTGATGCACAAATAGATTGCCATTGGGTGCCATAAAAATATTAGTAGGTTGCCAAGGTAGGTAGGGAATATTAAAAATCTTTATTTGTGCATAATCGATAAGATCGCCAAAGACAGGGCGTGCCATTTCGATTTCACCAGACGTCAAACCACGATATTGGAATTGATTCATTTTGAGGTAAAAGATTAGGCTGGCAATGAATCGAGCTTTCAATTTTGGTAGAGCATGCTGTATTGGTTTGTTCATCTGAACTAGGCATCTGAAAAACGTGAAGATCTAGTTTATTCTAGAATAAAAGCAAACTAAACAGGGTGAATTTTGGTATGCGAAGCATTAAATTAATGGTTTTTTCACTCTGTTGGATGAGCTGCGCAGCTTTTGCAAATTTAGACATACAGCACTATACAAATTGTACGGGATCACCATTGAAAGCGTTACAAGCTAATAGCACGCTTTTTTTCTTAACCATTGATGCTTATAAAAATAATCAATACAACTATGCTGCAATCTTGGATGCATCTGAAACTGAAATGACGCAGTGTTTTATTGTTGATCAAAACCGAAACGTGATTTTAGATACCATACCCAGCATGATTTCTAACAGTTGCAGTGGACAATGGGATAAACAAAGTCATACACCGGTTTGGATGGCTGATATTGGTGGGGGAAAAGATGGGGTTAACTACTTTCACTACTTAGCTTCGGAACAGTTAAAGCAACTCAATAAAAGAGATGTTTCTGAGATACAGCAAATTGTTGGGAGCATTGATTGCCAATTATCTACCTATAGAAAACAGGATGCAGCAGAACTAAACGATTCTGCATTTTTCCTTTATCAATTGGGTTATTATGATGCTTCATTAAGATTTTTAAACCATGTCATAAAATTAGATCCGAATAGAACTGTGGCTTACTTAAATCGAGCGGATGCTTATTTAGCTTTAAAAAATATAGGTCAAGCCAGAAAAAATTACATGATGTATGCTGATCAAATGAAAAAGTTGGGCTTATCCAACAAAGTCCCGTTAAGAATAAAAAAATATTTATGATCTGATGGCGAGCGCAGAAATACAGATCAATCATTTGCAGCAAGAGATGAAATGAATGATGAAACAAACTTTATGGTTGTGCCTGTTTTTATCTGTGTGTGTACAGGCCTATGCAAGTAATGAATATTACTGTTTTGCTAATGGCAAAAAATCAATTTTATTGGTTTCACCACAATATCAAAAGACACAAACGATTAAGTATTATCCCTATCTCAAAGATATCAAGCTTTCTGAGCCAGTCTATATTGAAGAGGTTGAGATGGGTGAAGTCGCTCAGCCCGAAGTTTATAAGACCATGAATGAGCTGATTGATGGCAAAGTGACAGGGCAATATACCTTTGTGTCGCAGGGCTATATTCTTTATGGTGTAAGTTATCGTAATCTGAAAACAAAAAAAGAGACACATTTTGAGCAAGTGTCTTTGAATTTGAAGGGGATAAGCTGTTTGTAGTCTGGATGCCTAGATCGGAAACGAATGCTGTAATTGTTTTTGAAGAAAATTACAGCATTAGAAAACAAGACTTGTTGTCTTAGAACTGAGGTTTTACTACGACTAAAATCACCACTGCAAATAAGATCAAGGTCGGCATCTCATTAAAGAAGCGCCAAAACTTGTGTGATTTATAGTGAGCATTGCCAATCAGTTTTTTACGGTAATAACCACAAACAAAATGGTAAATCACCAATAAACCGACTAGACCGACTTTAAGGTAGAACCATAAAGCTTCATGATAATGTCGGGTTGCATCGCCCCAATCAACCAGAAAGTGGGCGGTAATAAGTGTGGCAATCATAGACGGCCACATAATACCGCGATACAACTTACGTTCCATGACTTCAAAGCGTTGATGGCTAACTGCATCTTCACTCATGGCATGGTAGACATAAAGGCGTGGTAAGTAGAACAATGCAGCGAACCAGCAAACCACAGCAATAATATGTAATGCTTTTACCCATAAGAAAGCATCAGAAGGTGCATCCATCGATAATCCTGCTAAATGGGATTATGCGTCCCACTTCTTGAAAATAAGGCAGGCGTTAACACCGCCAAAGCCAAAACTGTTACTCATGACAGTATTCAGTTTTGCATCACGTTTTTCAAGTACAATATCGAAACCTTGTGCGCCTTCATCAAGCTCAGTCACGTTGATGTTTGGCGCAATAAAGTCATTTTGCATCATCAAGACAGAATAAATTGCTTCCTGAACGCCCGCAGCACCTAAGCTATGACCCGTCATCGATTTGGTCGAGCTGAGTGGAGGAACTTGTCCTTCACCAAATGCACGTTCCATTGCTTTAAGCTCAGTTACGTCACCCGCTGGTGTTGAAGTACCGTGTGTGTTGACATAGTCAATTTGCTCTACACCATGCTGTTTTGCTTCATCCAACGCCATGATGATACAACGTGTTGCACCTTCGCCACTTGGCGCAACCATGTCAGCACCATCACTGTTTGCAGCATAGCCAATCACTTCAGCGAGGATATTCGCGCCACGTGCTTGCGCATGTTCAAGTGACTCAAGCACCACGAAACCACCACCACCAGCAATCACGAAACCGTCACGGTCTTTTGAGTATGGGCGTGATGCAGTTTCAGGTGTGTCATTGTATTTTGAACACAATGCGCCCATCGCATCAAACAATAAGCTTTGTGACCAGTGATCTTCTTCACCACCGCCAGCAAGCATTAAATCTTGTTTACCCAATTGAATCAGGTTGTAGGCATAACCAATCGCATCGGCAGACGTTGCACATGCACTGGTAATCGAGTGCGCTACGCCTTGCAGTTTGAATGCAACGCCAACGTTCGCGGTAATGGTGTTACTCATATTACGAGGTACAAAGAAAGGACCGATTTTACGCGCACCTTTTTCCTCTAATAGTTTGATCATTTCTGCAACAGATGCAGTTGAGTTACCACCAGAACCGCCAGCGATACCGTAACGTGGATTGTTTGCCAAATCTTCTTGTTTCAGTCCAGCATGTTCAACAGCTGCGACAGCTGCGTTATACGCATACATCGCACAGACGCCCATAAAGCGTTTCAGTTTGCGATCAATACCATCAAAATCCTGTTCAGCTGCAGCGCTGACATGGCTTTTGAAATTCAGTTCTGCATAAGTTGGATTTAAACGTGTGCCTGAGATTCCATTTTTTAAAGAATGAGTGACCTCTTCTAAAGAGTTACCGATACATGAGTTAATGCCCATACCAGTGATTACAACACGTTTCATTTACAGATCCCTTTTATGGTAATACTTAAGCCCTGTGCATCTCGCTATGAATACAGATCAGGAGAAAAATAACGATTAAAATGGCTTATGAGTGAATGACACCATGATAGCAGAAAGGTTTTTTATTTCTTATGGCAAATCTTATGCCTATTTCCAGTTGTGTAAATATTCGTAAATATTCGCGATGTTGTGACGAAACGTAAAGAAAGAACACAGATAAAAGTTGAGATAAATCTGCATTCAACCTAGTATTTACCTAGAAATGCACAGATTACACAACAGAGGTACTTGATGACAAAATCTAAAAACAAGCAATCTTCAGGTTTATTTGCACAAGCCTTTGGAGTGGCTAAAAAGCTCAGTTCAGAATTGCAGAAATTTCAAGTTGCCCCAACCACATCGGGTGCGGAACTCGCGAATTCATCCAATATTGTTGAAGGAAAAGCACGTTTCAAAAGTCCATTTGAGGTCGAAAAATACGAAAATCCTCAGCAAATGCTACGTCAACAATTTCCAAAACTATCTCATCAATTGTTAGGTCGTCATTATAACCGAGTGAATAGTGTGGCTTCGTTTGTATCACCAGATTTGGGCGATAAGGTCTCAGACTATTTATTCCAATGGTTAAATGAGTTTAGTTCAAATAGTTCTTTGACTGAAAAAATCCTTGAGGAAGCAGGGGTCAAAGATATTATGGAACTGACCACAGATACAGGACGTTCACAGCGCCTAAGTCAGGCATTAATTGAGCAAAATAAATTATTGGCTGCAGCACAAGGAGCGATTACAGGTGCAACGGGAGTCTGGGGTGCAGCGATCGATATTCCAGCATCTATTGTTTTGACCTTGAGAACGATTTATCAAACTGGTCGTTCACATGGTTTTGATTTATCTGAGGATACAGATCAAGAAATTGTTGCTTTCATCTTTAAAGAAATTGATTTGAGTTTAGTTGCGGAAAAACAAACCTTGTTAGTTGCGTTAAAAGCGTTGAAATCCATGTTGGAAACGCATGATTTGCAACAGTTTCAGCAATTGTTAGGTTCAAATAATGATATTGAGTTGGTGAAAAAATGGTTAGTGGATGAAAGTGGTGAGTTTAAATGGAACTGGCTCAATCGGATTCCTCAAGCTTCTGTGCTTAGTAAATTGACACCTGTTGCAGGTGCAGCGCTAGGTGGTTTCTATAGTTGGAGACTATTAGAGGATGTTGGGCACAAATCGCAATCTATTTTTGGTGCAGCTCGCTTCTATATTAATGAACATCCCCATGAAAAAATTTCGCCACTAGATGCATATTTTAAGGCGGAAGCTTTATTGAAAAAGGCGAGCCCACGTTTATTAAGTGCAGCGGCAGAAGCCAACAAAACCACAGCATCAGATGAACAGAATGATGTGATTACTAAAGTGACGGTTCAAGTGAAAGCAAATAAAGCTTCGACAGTCGCTGTGGGTGACAAGGTAGAAGAGGGAATTCAGCAGCTTGCAGAACAACATGTGGTTGAACATCCCCATGCGGAACAACAGCCAGCATTAAAAGTACAGCAAGATGAAACTTTTGAGGATATTGAGGCTGAGCAAAAATCAATTGATATAGAACCTGCCTCAACAAAACATAGCTAAATCTGGCTGTAATGTTTTAGACATAAAAAACACAACAAACATCAGAAATGGTCGACACTTCAAATGTTGACCATTTTTACTTCTTAGCTTACAATTATGTGCCCTTAAAAAGAGGTTCTTTCCTTTTTTTAAGGTTGTTTAATAACGGGAGAATTGCCAAATGGCAACAACAAATCAGTTGATCCGTAAGGGTCGTACAACTTTGATTGAAAAATCTAAAGTTCCTGCGTTGAAGGCTTGTCCACAACGTCGTGGTGTATGTACACGTGTTTATACTACTACACCTAAAAAACCTAACTCAGCAATGCGTAAGGTTTGCCGTGTTCGCTTAACTTCAGGTTTTGAAGTATCTAGCTATATCGGTGGTGAAGGTCATAACCTACAAGAGCACAGTGTTGTTCTTATCCGTGGTGGTCGTGTTAAAGACTTACCAGGTGTACGTTACCATACCGTTCGTGGTTCTTTAGACTGTGCTGGCGTTAAAGATCGTAACCAGTCACGTTCTAAATACGGTACTAAGCGTCCTAAGAAGTAATTCTAGGAAACTAGTCCAAATAACCCTTTAGCGTTTCGCTTGTTTGAATTCTTCATAGTTTTGTAATTCAAGCGACGTATAGTAAGGCCAGCGAAAGTACATGACACTCGTACAAACTGCTGGATTATCCTGAAGTGTCATATTATTAGGTGTATTAAAATGCCAAGACGTCGCGTAGTCGCTGCTCGTGAGATCCTTCCAGATCCAAAATTTAGCAGCCAAACAATCGCTAAATTCATGAACCACGTAATGCAAGATGGTAAAAAATCTATTGCTGAAAGTATCGTTTACGGTGCTTTAGACCGCGTTCAAGAAAAAAACAAAGTAGACCCGGTTGAATTTTTCGAGACTACTCTTGAAAAAGTTCGTCCTATGGTTGAAGTAAAAGCACGCCGTGTTGGTGGTGCTACTTATCAAGTACCTATGGAAGTACGCCCATCCCGTCGTACTGCTCTAGCTATGCGTTGGTTAGTAGATGCTGCTGCTAAGCGTTCTGAAAAAACGATGGCTTTACGTCTTGCTGGTGAGTTGCTTGATGCAGCTGAAGGTAAAGGTGCAGCGATCAAAAAACGTGAAGACGTGCATCGTATGGCTGAAGCCAACAAAGCCTTCTCTCACTACCGTTTCTAAGCGGATAAAACAGTCCCTAATCAGGAGAATATTCATGCGTACCGCGGCTCGATTCAACATCGCTCTTTACCAAAGTGGGGGCTTTGCGGGTATTTAAGTTGCCTGCTTGGATATTCGTGCGCATCAATTTAATTGGTGCGTCCTGTTTTAAATATAACATTTAGGAATGTAGACATCATGGCTCGCCAAACCCCAATTAGTAATTACCGTAACATCGGTATTTCTGCGCACATTGACGCAGGTAAAACAACTACAACTGAACGTATTTTGTTCTACACAGGTGTATCTCACAAAATTGGTGAAGTACACGATGGTGCAGCAACAATGGACTGGATGGAACAAGAGCAAGAGCGTGGTATTACAATTACCTCTGCTGCTACAACTTGTTTCTGGTCTGGTATGGCTAACCAATTCCAACAACACCGTATCAACGTAATTGATACACCGGGACACGTAGACTTCACAATCGAAGTTGAACGTTCTATGCGTGTTCTTGACGGTGCGTGCATGGTTTACTGTGCAGTTGGTGGTGTACAGCCTCAGTCTGAAACTGTATGGCGTCAAGCGAACAAATATAAAGTGCCTCGTTTAGCATTCGTGAACAAGATGGACCGTACTGGTGCAAACTTCTTCCGTGCTGTTGAGCAAGTTAAAACTCGTTTAGGTGGTAATCCTGTGCCTATCGTTGTGCCAATCGGTGCAGAAGATACGTTCACAGGTGTTGTTGACCTTATCGAAATGAAAGCGATTATCTGGGATGAAGCATCTCAAGGTATGAAGTTCGAATACGGTGATATTCCTGCTGACCTCGTTGAGATTTCTCAAGAATGGCGTACTAAGATGGTTGAAGCTGCGGCTGAAGCATCTGAAGAGCTAATGGACAAGTACTTGGAAGAAGGTGATCTTTCTAAAGAAGAAATCATCGCTGGTCTTCGTACACGTACATTGGCTTCTGAAATCCAAGTTATGCTTTGTGGTTCAGCGTTCAAGAACAAAGGTGTTCAACGTATGTTGGATGCTGTAATTCAATTCTTGCCTTCTCCTACAGAAGTTAAAGCGATTGAAGGTATTCTTGACGACAAAGATGAAACTAAAGCATCTCGTGAAGCATCTGACGAAGCGCCGTTCTCTGCACTTGCGTTCAAAATCATGAACGATAAGTTCGTAGGTAACTTAACATTCGTACGTGTTTATTCTGGTGTTCTTAAACAAGGTGATCCGGTTTATAACCCAGTTAAATCTAAGCGTGAACGTATCGGTCGTATCGTGCAAATGCACGCGAACGAACGTCAAGATCTTGAAGAAATCCGTGCAGGTGATATCGCAGCGTGTGTAGGTCTTAAAGACGTTACTACGGGTGATACATTATGTGATGAGAAAAACATCATTACTCTTGAGCGTATGGAATTCCCAGAGCCAGTAATTTCATTGGCTGTTGAACCAAAAACTAAAGCTGACCAAGAAAAAATGTCAATTGCTTTAGGTCGTTTGGCGAAAGAAGATCCATCGTTCCGCGTTCGTACAGACGAAGAATCTGGTCAAACAATTATTGCTGGTATGGGTGAGCTTCACCTTGACATCATCGTTGACCGTATGAAGCGTGAATTCGGTGTTGAAGCGAACATTGGTAAACCAATGGTTGCTTACCGTGAAACGATCAAAAAGTCTGTTGAGCAAGAAGGTAAGTTTGTTCGTCAAACAGGTGGTAAAGGTAAATTCGGTCATGTATATGTTCGTTTAGAGCCTATGGATGTTGAAGAAGCTGGTAAAGAATACCAATTCGCTGAAGAAGTTGTCGGCGGTACAGTACCTAAAGAATTCTTTGGTGCGGTTGATAAAGGTATTCAAGAACGTATGAAGAATGGTGTATTGGCTGGTTACCCTGTTGTGGGTATCAAAGCGACATTATTCGACGGTTCTTACCACGATGTCGACTCTGACGAATTATCGTTCAAAATGGCTGGTTCATACGCTTTCCGTGACGGTTTCATGAAAGCTGATCCTATCCTTCTTGAACCAATCATGAAAGTTGAAGTAGAAACTCCAGAAGACTACATGGGCGATATCATGGGTGACTTAAACCGTCGTCGTGGTATGGTTCAAGGTATGGACGATCTTCCTGGTGGAACAAAAGCAATTAAAGCAGAAGTTCCATTGGCTGAGATGTTTGGTTACGCGACTCAAATGCGTTCTATGTCTCAAGGTCGTGCGACGTATTCTATGGAATTCGCTAAATACGCTGAAACACCACGTAACGTGGCTGAAGGCATCATCGCTAAGTTCCAAGCTGGCGGTAAAAAAGGTGACGACGAGTAATCTTTCGATTACTATATTACCCAACTAAATTTAGTTAAAAAACCAAGTGCTCATGGGCGACCCTCATGAGCAGTTTATAAAGGAAGATCATCATGGCTAAAGCC